>JAMOLY010000068.1 GCA_027068835.1 Thiomicrorhabdus sp.
AAATAGCCTTTAACGGTAAGCTTTTCAAGCTCTCCCATGCCGACTAAAAGCACACGTTGTACGGTCATGTTTGCAGGCTTTACCAGCAGTAGGGTACTGGCCAGTTTGCCTGAAAAATCATTGGATTGATGCAGTTGCGTGACCAACTCGGTTAAAGCGGTTTGGTTCGGCAGGTCTTGAACGGCTGAGTGAATGCTCCCTTGATCGTTGACAGGAAGAATCAGTGTATCGGCTTGGCTGGCTTTGGCTTGGAAGGTAAATTGAATGTGTTTCATGCAAAAGGTCTCGTATCTCGTATAATGATTATTTTTATTGTCGCTATTTTAACGTGAGTGGAGAGCTTTTTGCGAATTCTCGATAAATACCTGCTGAAAGAACTGCTTAAAACCTTTTTGGCGGTGCTGATTGTGTTGTTGTTGATTACTTTTGGATCGGAAGCGACCAAGTTATTAGCGATGGCAGTGGAAGGTAAAATTCCTGCGTCGATTGTATTACAAGTGTTGTTGTTAAAAGTGCCCCCCGCGCTTGAGGTGGTGTTGCCATTGGTGGCGTTGCTGGGGGTCATGTTGGCAATGGGGCGACTGTATCAAGATCAGGAAATGGTGGTGATGACCAGTTGTGGCATTGCACCGAGTTATTTTCAAAAAATAATGGTGGTTTTTTTACTGCCTATTGCGTTGCTTACCGCATGGATCTCTTTGGTGGTCACGCCGTGGAGCTATCATGCTGAGCGGATATTGATCACAGAAGCGCAAACCGCCACGCCTGTTTCTGGATTGGTTGCTGGACGTTTTAATGTTTTGTCAAACAATCAAGGGGTGTTTTACACCAAGTCGATTTCAGAATCGGGTGAGTTAGAAAATATTTGGATACAGCGTTTATTACCTGATTCTGATACGATTTTAACCGCACCTAAAGGGCGTTTTGAGTGGGTGGAGGATCGATTGATTTTGGTGTTGGAGTCTGGAATGACTTATCAAGGCATGCATCGTTATCAAGCGGTGGAAGGTACCGTAGTGGTGCAAAAATTTGAACGAATGGAGTTACTGATTCCGGAATTGAGTGCCAAGCCCACACGCCCTGCAAAGTATGAGGTAAAGACCTCTGAGCTTTGGGGTAGTGATGATTTACAGCACCAATCACTTTTGCAGTGGCGACTGGTGACTCCGTTTGGGGTTTTGGTCTTGGGGTTAATTGGATTGAAAATGAGCAAAACGGGGCCACGAGAGGGGCGATTTGCCAAGATGTTTTTGGCTCTGGTGCTGTATATCGTTTACAACCAATTTTTGGTGGTTGGTCGCGATGGCATTGCAGACGGTACGTGGTCAAGTCACATTGGGCTTTGGCCGATTCCGTTGTTGTTTTTAATCTTGGCACTGGTGGATTTTAAAGCACTGTTTGCACGCACTATGTTCAATAAGAAGGGGGGGGTAAATTCTCCTCCCTTCCCTC
The DNA here is from genome assembly GCA_027068835.1 of Thiomicrorhabdus sp. Lineage (GTDB taxonomy): Bacteria > Pseudomonadota > Gammaproteobacteria > Thiomicrospirales > Thiomicrospiraceae > Thiomicrorhabdus. The sequence continues at coordinate 1,453 of JAMOLY010000068.1, forward strand.
CAAAAAGGGCGCAGTCATGAACCGTATTGAGCGTTATTTAGCGCGAATTGTGGTCAGTTATACCTTGTTAGTAATGGTGGTCTTATTGGTTATCCTTGGTTTTTTTGAATTTATGAATCAAGTGTCTAAACTCACCGATACTTATACCTTGGCAAAAGGCACGCTTTACACCCTGTTAAAACTTCCCGTTTACAGTTATGAAATTTTTCCGATTGTACTCGTGATTGGCACTTTAATGGGATTGGGAAGCTTAGCGAATCAGTCGGAATTAATGGTATTAAGAGTGACGGGCTGGTCGATTAAGCGTATTTTATGGGCGGTGTTAAAAACCGCGTTAATTATGTGGTTAGTGGTTGCGATGCTGGGAGAGTGGGTGGCTCCTGAGAGTGAGGCGTACGCTAAAAAATTACGTGCCGAAGCGTTAAATCAAAGCTTTTCTGTTGGTTCTAAAAGTGGATTTTGGATTAAAGAATCCAACCGTTATCTTCATGTTAAAAAAGTGCTTTCGACCACTGAGTTAAGAGATATTACCGTGTATGAGCTGGATGCAGTGGGTTTGAAAAAACTCATATTAATTAAAGAGGCGCACTATCAACAAGGTCGGTGGCAGTTTCAAAACGCTGTGGTACAAACCGTCGCGTTTTCAGCGTTTATTCCTCCAGCTAATGTGCGGTTGGATGAGGTGAATTTATTGCCACAGCTTTCCGTATTGTTGAAACAGTTAGATCGCTTGCAGATGTCTTTTCCACTCACGCCTGAGGCTTTACAAAATTTAGAGATTGAAACACGTTATTTAAGCGTGTGGGATCTGTATCAACACATTCAGTTTTTACAGGCTAATGATTTGGAAACGGGTGCGTATCAGTTAGAGTTTTGGCGCAAAATATCGATGCCACTGGTGGTGCTTGCTATGATTGCGATTGTGTTTCCGTTAATTTTTGGTTCCATCCGCCAAGTAAGTATGGGTCAACGGGTTTTTTTAGGCGTATTGTTGGGCATGGGGTTTCATCTATTAAATCAATTGGTCGGCAATTTAACGGTGGTATACCACTGGCCAGTGGTATTGGGCGCATTTTTGCCTGCGCTGTTGTTGCTTGCGGTTGCAATGATTTGGCTGCAAAGAGTACGTTAATTTATTGGAACAGTTTATTCAGCCACCAACTGTTTCATTTGATATATGCCTTCCCCCCCCAGGGCCAACGCACTAAAATTCAGATCCAAATAAAACCTTAGAGCGATATTCATCATTCCACCCCGCATTGAGCCGTTTTTGCTTAATACTCTGCTTTGACGGCTCTGTTTTAAATAAATTCATAC
>JAMOLY010000069.1 GCA_027068835.1 Thiomicrorhabdus sp.
GGCACTTAGGGCAACCCGTTTTGCAAACATTACGAGTGCAAATTATTCACTGGCTGGCAACAGGGGTGGCCGTTATGGGTGTTTTCTTATTGCTGAAAGCAGGGCGGTTAAACTATGAAGGTACAGGGCTTGTCTTGTTAATTGTTTTAGGATTAGCCACTTTTTTAGACGGGTATCGCCTGAATGCTTTTTTTAGTTTCGTTGGGATATTAATTTTTACTTTAGCGATAGCCGCCGCCTACATTGAAGAGTATTTATGGGTACTGTTAATTGTTATGTTGATCTTAGGGGGAGCAGGCTTTTTTTGGGAGCGGCATAAGTTTAAGAAAATGGCAGAATTGGAGGAACTTTTGTCTGATTGAGAGGGGGGCTGATGTTAGAAATTACATCGAAAAAAACACTGAATATTGACTGTTTTTTTTCTTTTTTTAATGTGCTGGCCCTGTTCCCCCCCCCTTGTGTGTTAGTAAGGACGATGAAATAAGTGTTTTCTCACAATGGTGCCGTAGCTCCATTCAAACAGCAGTGAAATGGCCATGAATGAGATAAAAATGACGATTGCGCGAGGGTTGGTTGAATAGGTGTGTATGAGTAGCGTAAACAGTGCCGCACCACTGACCAAGCAGGCGGTTAATAGGATGTATGGGTTGGCTTGTAGGGTGTGGCGCAGTCGGTAGGCCGCGATATTGACGATAAAAAAGATCAGTAAAAAGCTGGCACTGCCAATAATGGCAATCTCTGTTAAATCAATACTGTTGGCAAGAATTAAGCTTAACCCAGCAGTGACCCAAACGTCTGTTGTGGGGGTGTTGCGGTGATTTTGTTGGGCAAGGCGTTTGGGAAGTTCCCCCTCTTTTGCCAGAGCATAGCCTAACCGTGCGTTGCCATAAATGGTGGCATTAATGGCTGAAAAAGTCGCCAATAGCGCGGCGATGGCCACCATGGTAAAGCCTATTTGCCCTAAGGCAGGTTTGGCGGCAACGGCTAAAGCGTAATCCTGTGCTGTTAATAACTGGCTTTCAGGCACGGTACTGGTGGTGATAATGGCGATGAGTATATAGAGGATAATCACCAAAACAACCGATCCATAAAACGCTCTGGGCAAGGTTTTGGCTGGATTTTTTACCTCCTCTGCGGCATTAGCAATCAATTCAAACCCCTCATAAGCAACAAAAATAATCATACCCGCCACCAAAATAGAGAGGGAATCTCCCCACAGTGCCGGAGAGAGTCGTTCTAAATCCACATAAAATGCACTGGTGGCAATAATAATGATGAGCAATAGAATTTTTATTACCACCAACAGCGTTTCGGATCGACTGACAAATGAGGCACTGACAAGGTTGATAACCATTGGAAGCAAAATGGCCACGCTGATGAGTAGGTGTTTTAACCATTCGGCATAGGGGGGGGAGAAAAATGTTTGCGCGTAAGAGGAAAACGCCACAGCATAGAGTGAGATGGTGACTAAATAGCTAAGCCATAACATGACGTTAACAGAGCCAGACAGTAGGTTGTGACCAAAGGCTTTATCAATAAAGACAATGGTACCACCGCGACTTTGAAAGGCCACGGAGAGTTTGGCGTAAGCATAAGAGGTAAGCAGTGCAACGATGCCCGCAAATAAGAAGGCCATGGCGGTTGCGCCATGCGCAAGGGAAACCGCTTCGCCTAAAACGGCAAAAATACCCCCGCCCACCATGCCACCAATGCCGATGGAGATTGCGCCAAGTGTGCCAATGGTTCTATTTTTTTCAGTCATGTATTCTCTATTTAGGGATTTGAGTTAAAGACCTACCTTTGCATAAGCGTGGTTAAAATTCAACGTACAGAGCGAAAATATGGCACAATATGCCTCAAATAATCCGTGTATGAAAGAGATTGGAAAAATGAAGGTAATCGAAGGGAATTTAACCGCGCAAGACATGAAAATTGGGTTGGTTGTTGGGCGTTTTAATAGCTTTATTGTGGATCATTTAGTCAAAGGTGCAGTGGATACCATTGTGCGCCATGGCGGTGATGAAGCCAACATTGATCAAGTGTTGGTACCAGGCGCGTTTGAAATTCCATTGGCGGTACAAAGAATGGCGCAATCGGGTAAGTACGATGCGATTGTGGCATTGGGCGCGGTCATTCGTGGTGGTACGCCGCATTTCGATTACGTGGCGGGCGAGTGTGTCAAAGGCATTGGTCAAGTGCAGTTAAAGATGGAAATCCCCGTCTCTTTTGGCGTGTTAACCGTAGACAGCATTGAGCAGGCAATTGAACGCGCAGGCACCAAGGCTGGTAATAAGGGCGAAGAGTGTACGCTTGCCGCGATTGAAATGGTTAACGTGATGAAGCAGTTATAATGAATACATTAGCAGATATTCAGCCGGGTCAAGGCGAAGAGATCGTTGAAAAAGAAGCGCGAGTTACTCCAAGAACCCAATCGCGTCGTGTGGCATTGCAAGCCCTGTATGTATGGGAGATGACCAACGAAGAGCCTAGCACCATTATTAAAAATTTTAATGAAGACGAACTGTTGTCGGGGTTAGAGTTTGATCTATTTAAAGAGCTGTTGGTTAACATTAGCACGCAAGCGGTTGAGTTGGATGCACTGTACGCCGACTCCTTAGATCGTTCGGTGGCGATGATTGATCCAATTGAGCGAACCATTATGCGAATTGGGGTGTACGAGCTACAAAATAAACCTGAAATTCCTTATAAAGTCGTGATTAATGAGTGCGTTGAGCTGGCAAAACGTTTTGGTGCCGAAGAGGGACATAAATTTGTGAATGGTATTTTGGATAAAGCGTCTAAGCAATTACGAGCGTTAGAGTTTAACGCAGAAAAATAATCCCCCCCCTCTTTAGTTTAAGTTTGAGTTGAAATAAAGAGTTAAAAGAGCTTCGCAATGTACTGTTTGCGGAGCTTTTTTTGTTTATATCGTAGGATGTTAGAAGTGGCACTGGAATTTGATTTAATTGAACACTATTTTCTTCCGTTATCGCAAGGTTTTGATGGCGTTGAAGTGGGTATTGGTGACGACGGTGCAGTATTGGATGTGCCCAATGACCATCAACTGGTTGTGGTGACGGACACTTTGGTTTCGGGGGTACATTTTCCAGAAGATACCTTAGCGTACGACATTGCTTGGAAAGCGTTGGCGGTTAATTTAAGTGATTTAGCCGCAATGGGCGCGGAGCCAGCCAGTTATTCGTTGGCGCTTACTTTGCCAGATTACGATGCCGAATGGTTACAAAACTTTGCAGAAGGGTTGCGTGCGTTGAGTACAAAATTTAAGGTTCCTTTGATTGGCGGAGACACCACCAAAGGCCCTTTAACCATTACGGTAACGGCACAGGGTTGGGTTCCTAATCAGCAAGCCGTACTGCGTTCGGGGACGCAAGTAGACGATCTTATTTGTGTGACCAATACCTTGGGAGAGGGTGCGCTGGGGTTAAAATTTGCGTTGGAAGCTGAAACAGATGATCGCTTGCATGGCTTGTCCAGAACAGAGAGAACGCGTGCCTTAAATGCCCTAAATAGACCCATGCCCCAACTGGCAATCAGCACCGATTTAAGGGGGGTAGTAAGCAGCGCCATTGATATTTCAGACGGATTATTGGCCGATTTAACGCATGTTTTAAAGCAATCGTCAATTCGACAGGGGGGGGGTAAAAAATTAACACCTTCCGCAATGCTTGGCGCAGAAATTGAGCTAACGAAATTGCCACTGTCATCAGGGGTTAAACGTTATGTTGAACAGACAAAAGAGTGGGGCTTGCCTTTGTCTGGTGGGGATGATTATCAGTTATGTTTAACCATCTCATCCAATAATTTGGCAAAACTGAGTACTTTGCTGAGTGCGAAAGGGGTGCCATTAACGGTGATTGGCAAAGTGGTTGATCAGGCGGGAATTACTTGTGTAAAACAGGGCGTTATTCAGAACATAGGGGGGGGAGAAAAAGGGTATTGCCATTTTTAATGGATTCTTTTTTAGAAACTGTTTTTGGGTTTAGATTATACCGTTTAGCTAAGACAGCGATTGTCTCGTTAGATTTTTGTATTTCTTTTCGGACTCTCGGTTTGGTGTTGGCATGTGCGATATGCCCCATAAAGCTACTCATTTTAGGGCATTGTCGCTACATAGATAAAACCTAAGATTTCGGGACTAAGCATGTTTTATAGCCCAGAAACATACGCGGCTACATTTTTAACCTCTTCTTCTGTTAGGCCTTGCGCCATGGGCGCCATCATAAAGGTCATCGGACCGCGTTGTTTTCCTGCTCGAAATTCGGTGAGCTTACGAATGATGTCGGCCGCAGGTTGTCCAGCAAGTTTAGGCCCTACGTTCCCTTCGGCGTTGGAACCGTGACAGGTGACGCAAGTGGATTTAAATTTGATTTTTCCTGCCTCAGCATCCCCTTCGGTTGCGTGTGATGAGGCTGTAAAGGCAATAAAACCAATGGCCGATGTTAGAGTAATAAGTATTTTTTGTATGTTTTTTGACATGATTTAAACTCCTTATATGTAGAGCTTCATACTAGAGGAGCTTAAATTAAAGAGCAACTTTTTTATTGAGGTCTCTTATTCTGATTCACTTTTAAATTCATTGAGCAGTCGCTGAAAGCTTTGGTATCGGCCTAAGGCAATATTTCCTGTTTCGGTTGCTTTTTTAATGGCACAGTTTGGTTCTATGCTGTGAGTACAGTTGTTGTATTTACAGTGGCCTAAGTAGGGCGCGAAATCATCGTAATAACGTTCAAGCTCATTGAGTGAACAAGCGGTAGGGCTAAATTGCCGAATACCAGGAGAGTCGATTAAGTTTCCTCCGTGTTGTTTGGGGTCATCTAGGGAAGGAAGGTGATAAAGAATACTGTTGGTGGTGGTGTGCTTTCCTAGCCCTGTTGCATCGGACAGTGTACCAACACGAATGTGCAGATCTGGGATGAGGGCGTTGATTAAGGAGGACTTACCTGCGCCAGAAGGGCCAACAAACACGCTATTTTTATGGTTCATAAAGGTGCGTAATTCGTTTAGTCCTGCACTTGATATGGTTGATGCGGGCAATAGCTCAATGCCGAGCTCGGTATAGGGTTCTAATAGGGCGGCAATGGTTTCCCAGTCCTCTTCACTGGAAAGTAGATCGACTTTATTGATGATAATAATGGCTGGAATATTAAGTTGATTGGCGGCGACTAGGTAGCGATCAATCATATCAGGGTGAATCCCTGGTAAGACGGGCATGACGATGCCTATAAAATCAATGTTGGCGGCAATCATTCGCGTTTGCCCCCTAAACCCTGGACGGCTGAGTTCGTGTGTTCTGGGCAGTACACGAGTCACAATACCTGTGTACGCTTCAATGTCTGTTTGCCAGATAACTTGGTCGCCAGCGACTAATTTTCCTAGGTGTTGGCGAACGGCACAGCGGTAATGCTCGCCAGTTTCAGATTCAATCAGTACGCGTTTTCCAAAACTGGTGATAACCAATCCTGTTTGCTCTTCTCCTAAAAGTGTATTTATAGGCTTTGTCGTAGGGGGGGGGGGAGAATTTTTATCAACATGCCGTTTTTGAAACTGTTCGTCAACTCTTCGTTTTTGCTGTTGGGTTAATTTACGTTTTGCCATCGGTATTAAGAGTCTGAGGTTTGCGTGTTTAACAGGGCGTTTATTTTGGCGGCAAGAACCATGTCATTTAAGCTTACCCCTTTAATGTGCTGGGTTGAGAGTGTAATTTTGGCCGTATTGTAATCAAAGCAAATGGTTGGGTAGTGATCTTCTTTGTTGGCAAACCATGCCACTGCATTGACAAAAGAGATGACTTGTAGATGGTTTTTAAAGACAAATGTTTTGTTTATTTCACGATAGTGAATTGGTGCTTCCCAACCGTTGAGCTGGCTTAAGTGGCTTTCGATGACAGGAATAATTAACGGTTTACTTCCTTTTTCGATGGTTTGGCAGTGCCGTTGTTCAAGCGGTTTTTCTGTTGGGCTGTCATGACTCATGTCTTGTTTTCCCCTAAGTTCGTATTTTGAGTGTTTAGAAGGGTTTTTAAGTGATCAATTCTGATTTTTGCAGGGGGGTGACTGTCGTGGTAAGCGGAGTAGCTTGGGTCTGGCGTTAGGGTACTGGCGTTATCGCGATACATTTTAAGCAGTGCCGAAATTAAGTGCTCTGCCCCAACGTGTTGCGCGGCAAAGGCATCCGCTTCAAATTCGTGTTTACGACTTTTAAGTGCGCTTAACGGCCCCATAAAAAAGAACAGCGCGGGCACGGCCGTCATAAAGAGCAACAGTGCCGCGGCAGGGGTTTCGCTGGTCATGCCTAAGCCCGTATAAAATTCAGGCAGTTGAATTAACCAGCCTAATAGCGCAAGACCTGCTAAGGTGATGACGCTGCTTTCAATGAGTCGTTGGCGAATGTGACCGTGTTTAAAATGTCCAAGTTCGTGTGCGAGTACGGCTTCTACCTCTTCGGGACTCAGTTTTTCGAGCAGTGTGTCAAAAAAGACAATACGTTTGTTTTTGCCCATGCCAGTAAAGTAGGCGTTGCCATGTCCAGATCGTGAAGAGCCATCCATAACAAAAATACCGTTGGATTCAAAGCCTGTGCGCTCAAGCAGTTGAGTAATGCGTTGATTCATCTCTTCATCTTCAAGGGGGGAGAATTTATTGAAAATAGGGGCGATCCATTTTGGGTACGCCCACATTAAGATAAACTGAAACCCCATCCAAAATACCCATGTATAGAGCCACCAGACTTGGTCAATGTAGTTGTTCATAATGCTTAACACGACCCAAATCAATGGAACACCAAGCACAATCATCAGCGCCCACTGTTTGATTAGATCGCTGATGAATTTGGTAGGGGTGGTTTTATTGAATCCAAACTCGGTCTCTATTTTAAAGGTACTGATTATTGAGAAGGGAAGGTGAAGTAATGAGAGAATCCACAGTGTGGACATTAAAAACAACACATCTCGCCAAATGGGTTCGAGGCCACTGCTTAACCATAGGTTGTAAATGTCTTGAAAGCCTCCGCCTAAGGTCATAAACAGAATGATGGCGGTATCATAAAAGAGGCCTAAGCGACCCAGTTGCAGTTTGGAGCGGCTGTAATCGGCTGCTTTTTGATGTGCATCCAGTGTGACCACTTCGCTAAACTCTTCGGGCACTTTTATGCGGTGTTTACCAATGTGAAGTTGGTGCTTAATGTTTAACCAAACCTCAATAATGAGGCTTGAAAAGAGAGCGATTAAAAAGAGAGCGGTGATCCAGTTCATGATTTTTAGTAAGCTTTTAAGTTAATATAATGCGTATTGTATGTGAAAAGAGATGGAATTATGAAGTCTGATAAAAATTTAATTTGGATTGATTTGGAAATGACGGGCTTAGATCCTAAAAAAAACACCATTATTGAGATTGCAACGGTGGTGACAGACAGTGATCTTAATGTGCTGGCAAAAGGCCCTGTTTTTGCGATACAAACATCCAGAACCATTTTAGATGAGATGGATAAATGGTGCACCACGCATCACGGTAATTCGGGATTAACCCAACGCGTGTTGGAAAGCACGGTTACGATGCAAGAGGCCGAAGCCCAAACCATTCAGTTTTTACAGCAATACGTGTCAGCAGGAAAATCACCGATGTGTGGCAATAGTATTTGTCAAGATCGACGATTTATGGTCGAAGAAATGCCCGCACTGGAGGCCTTTTTTCATTATCGTAATTTGGATGTAAGCACCTTAAAAGAGCTTTCTAAGCGTTGGGCACCAAGGGTTTATCAATCGCACCAGAAGAAAGGTGCACACTTAGCGTTGGATGATGTCTTAGAGTCGATTGAGGAGTTGCAGCACTATCGACAGTTTCTGTTTCAGAAAGCGTATCAAGCTTAGTTTAATGAAAAGCCATCATTGCAGTTCAAAACATCTTTAAAATCTTATATAATCCTCCTTTTCCGCGTTTTAAAAATATCGTGGGGATTTTTTAGTTTTTAAAGGTAACTGCTCATAAGAGTTGTTACAAAATTAAAGAGGATCAATGTTGTGGAAATGACGGGTGCCCAAATTCTGATCCATTATTTGGAAGATGAGGGCGTAGAACATCTTTGGGGGTATCCTGGAGGGGCTGTATTGCCTATCTATGATGCTTTAGATACTGACGCGAAAAACTTAAATCATATTTTAGTGCGTCACGAGCAAGCCGCGGTTCATGCCGCAGATGGTTATGCTCGTTCTACAGGTAAACCGGGAGTGGTTCTGGTTACGTCTGGTCCAGGTGCGACCAATGCGGTAACAGGCATTGCGACCGCTTATATGGATTCAATTCCTCTGATTTGCATTACAGGCCAAGTTCCAACAGGGATGATTGGCTTGGATGCGTTTCAGGAAATTGACACGGTTGGCGTAACCAGACCCATCGTTAAACACAACTTCTTGGTCAAGAATGTCGATGACCTTGCTAGTACGCTCAAAAAAGCATTTTACCTAGCCACAACGGGCCGACCTGGCCCAGTTGTCATCGATATTCCAAAAGATGTACAAAATGCCAAAAGCAACTATGAATATCCTCAAGAAGTTGAGATGCGCTCCTATTTGCCTATAACAAAAGGACACGGAGGACAGATTAAGAAAGCGGTTGAGATGATGCTTTCGGCAAAAAGACCTATTTTATATACGGGCGGTGGCGTTATTTTAGGAGATGCATCTGCTGAACTGGTGACATTAACGCATAAATTAGGCTTTCCCATTACCCAAACCTTAATGGGGCTGGGGGCATTTCCTGCCTCGGATAAGCAGTCGGTCGGTATGTTGGGTATGCATGGGACGTATGAAGCTAATTTATCCATGCATAACAGCGACCTGATTATTGCGATTGGCGCACGTTTTGATGATCGAGTGACAGGCAATTTAGAAAAGTTTTGTCCTGATGCTAAAGTGATTCATGTGGACATTGACCCCGCATCCATCTCTAAAAATGTGATGGTGGACATTCCCATTGTTGGGCCAGTCAAACAGGTTTTAACTGAAATGTTGCGCGTTTTAGCCAAAACAGAGTTGAAATCTGATCCTGAAGCGTTAGCCGATTGGTGGCTTCAGATTGAAGGTTGGCGTGCAACCAACTGTCTTCGCTATGATAATACGGGTTCTAAAATTAAGCCTCAAGCCGCCGTTGAAGCGGTTTGGAAAGCTACGAATGGGGATGCGTATGTCTCATCAGATGTGGGGCAGCATCAAATGTTTGCCGCACAATACTATCCGTTTGACAAGCCACGTCGTTGGTTGAACTCGGGTGGTTTGGGTACAATGGGCTTCGGTTTGCCTGCGGCAATGGGCGCTAAAATGGCGTTTCCAGATGCAACGGTTGTTTGTGTGACGGGTGAAGGTTCTATTCAGATGAATATTCAAGAGCTATCAACCTGTTTACAATATGGCCTTTCCGTCAAAATTATCTGCTTGAATAATGGCTTTTTAGGCATGGTTCGACAGTGGCAAGAGTTCTTTTATGAACGTCGATACTCGATGTCTTATATGGATTCGCTGCCTGATTTTGTGAAGCTTGCCGAGTCTTATGGCCATGTGGGCGTGCGTATTGACGACCCTAAAACGTTGCAAGCGCAGTTGGATGAAGTGTTTTCGGAAAAATATAAAAATCGACTGGTTTTTGTCGATATTATTACCGATCAGCAAGAGAACGTGTACCCGATGATTCCAGCGGGTGCGGGTTTGAATGAAATGATTTTGGTATAGGAGAATAAGATGAAACATATTATTTCTATGCTAATTGAAAATGAATCGGGTGCATTGTCGCGTGTTTCGGGGCTTTTTTCTGCACGTGGTTACAATATTCACGCGTTAACCGTTGCACCAACAGAAGATGATTCGTTATCGCGTTTAACGTTGGTGACCAGTGGCACGGCGTTGGAAGTGGAGCAGATTGTCAAGCATTTGAATCGCCTCATTGATGTGGTTAAGGTCTTAGATTTAACGGAAGGATCGCACATTGAACGAGAACTTATGCTGATTAAACTCTCGACGACGGGCGATACGCGCGAAGAGTATAAGCGATTAGTGGATATTTTTAGAGGTGACATCATTGATGTGACGGCAACGACCTATACCGTTCAAATGGTGGGTAAGTCAGCTAAGTTGGACGCCTTTATTGATGTCATTGATTCAGGGCTGATTCTTGAAACCGTTCGTTCAGGAACGGTAGGCGTAATGCGCGGCGAGAAGTGTTTACACCTATAATTTTTATATATTAATTTACCTATTATTAAGGAATAACAACATGAAAGTTTATTACGATAAAGATTGTGATTTATCGATTATCAAAAGTAAAAAAGTAGCCATTATTGGGTTTGGTTCTCAAGGACATGCACACGCATGTAACCTACAAGATTCTGGTGTTGACGTGACGGTTGGTTTGCGTGCGGGTTCAAGCTCTATTGCAAAAGCCGAAGGGTATGGTTTAAAAACATCCGATGTGGCAACGGCGGTTGCGGGCGCGGATGTTGTTATGATTTTAACGCCAGATGAATTTCAATCGGTACTTTATAAAGAAGAGATTGAGCCAAACATTAAGCAAGGTGCAGTATTAGCGTTTGCACATGGTTTTGCCATTATCTATAACCAAGTGGTTCCACGTAAAGATTTAGATGTAATTATGATTGCACCCAAAGCACCAGGTCATACCGTACGTTCTGAGTTTGTTCGTGGCGGTGGTATTCCTGATTTAATCGCGATTGAACAAGACGCTTCGGGCAACGCCAAAGCCATTGCTTTGGCTTACGCTTCGGGTGTGGGCGGTGGTCGTACTGGTATTATCGAAACAACGTTCCGTGATGAGTGTGAAACGGATTTGTTTGGAGAGCAAGCGGTACTGTGTGGTGGTGCGGTTGAATTGGTTAAAGCTGGTTTTGATACGTTGGTTGAAGCGGGCTATGAGCCAGAGATGGCTTATTTTGAGTGTCTACACGAGCTTAAGTTAATTGTTGACCTGATGTTTGAAGGTGGAATCGCCGACATGAACTACTCTATCTCTAATAACGCAGAGTATGGAGAGTACGTAACAGGGCCCAAAGTTATTAATGAAGAGTCGCGTCGTGCGATGCGTGAAGCGTTGGCGAACATTCAATCGGGTGAGTATGCAAAACAGTTTATTTTAGAAGGGCAAAGTAACTATCCTTCGATGACTGCGGCTCGTCGTAATAATGAAGAGCATGGTATTGAAGTGGTTGGTAAGAAACTACGTTCGATGATGCCTTGGATCGCTTCCAATAAAATTGTAGATCAAGATAAAAATTAATTTTTGAATAACGACTCAGTGAGTCCTTGAAAAGGGTTTGGGTTCAAAATGGGAGGTTTTGTTATAAACGCTCAAATTTGGCCTTAAATTGAATGTTTTTGAGGGGTTATTTACTTAGTCGATTCGTATGTCAATTGCTTGCTAAGTAGTTAATTGTATTGTATTTTATCTTTTATTAAGCCCGCTTTTTAGCGGGTTTTTTTGTACTCATTTAAAACCCCGTCATTTTTTTGACATTTGCTGTAAATGGCTATATAAATAGAGCCTAAAACAACAATTAGAGAGTGTCAGCTCAATGTCTCAAGACGTTTTTTCCTCTTTGGTGGGGGATGGCTCAGCAATGCGTGGGGTTAAAACTTTAGTTCAGCAAGTTGCACAAACTGATGCAACGGTATTGGTGTTAGGCGAGTCTGGTACAGGCAAAGAGGTAGTGGCTCAAGCATTGCATAATGCTTCTGAGCGAGCGGGTCGTCCGTTTGTTCCCATTAACTGTGGAGCCATTCCCGCAGAGTTGCTTGAAAGTGAACTATTTGGTCATGAAAAAGGAGCCTTTACAGGGGCGATTACTGCTCGGAAAGGCCGTTTTGAAATGGCGGAAAAGGGCACTGTTTTTTTGGATGAAATTGGAGACATGCCGTTATCGATGCAAGTAAAACTTTTACGTGTATTGCAAGAGCGAAGCTATGAAAGGGTGGGGGGGAGTAAAAGTTTTCAATGCGATATTCGAGTGATTGCTGCGACGCACCGTAATTTAGAAGAGCGCATTGAGGCAGGCGAATTTCGAGAGGATCTCTTTTATCGTTTGAATGTTTTTCCCATTGAGATGCCCTCTTTAAAAGAACGTCCAGAAGACCTTGAGGATTTATTGGGGTTTTTATTTCAAAAAATTCAAGATGCAGGACGAAAAACGCCCCAATTGACAGAGAAAGCTATTATTGCTTTGCAACACTACCCTTGGCCAGGAAATGTAAGGGAGTTAGGAAATTTGGTTGAACGGTTGTCTATTCTGTTCCCCGATTTACCCGTTGATTATGCAGACCTGCCACGCAAGTACCAAATTGATTTTCCTGAAGATACTCAATTAATCAAACGTAAGCCTACCAGTGTTCAAGAGGGGGGGGGAGAAAAAAAATCCAGTATTCAAGCTGCACCTCCTTCTGAATTGTCTTCTAAAGAGGAGGGGGTGGCGTTATCTGATGTTGCGATGGGCTCTGAACTTAAGGTGTCTACGGCAACTTTAAAAAATGGTATTGATTTAAAGTCGTATTTGGTTGATATGGAGGTGCAGTTAATTCAGCAAGCGCTTTCTCAAACGGACGGTAACGTGTCTCAAGCGGCAAAGCTTTTGCAGACAAATCGAACCACGTTGGTTGAAAAAATTCGTAAATATGAGCTAACGTAAACTTGGAAAATAGCCATGCTAAATGACGTTGAACAGAGCCGATTGAAAGAGCTTGAACAGGCATTTGAGTTATTTAATGCCACCTCGATGCAGTTAACCAATGCATATGATGGACTGCAAGAGCAAGTGATGTACCTTCAAGGGCAGCTTACAGCCAGTGATCAGGAAAA
>JAMOLY010000070.1 GCA_027068835.1 Thiomicrorhabdus sp.
GCTTTGGCGGTTAACCATTTTTCGTCGATGATCTGTTTGAGCATGACTTTTGCATCGGCAAAGACTTTTTTGGCCTCTTCTCCGACCACTTTATCGTCTAAAATTCTTGGGTAAAGGCCGTGCAGTTCCCAAGATTGAAAGAAGGGTGACCAATCAAAGCGCTCCAGTAAGGTTTGTAGAGAGAAGTCTTCAATAATTTTCGTGCCTAAAAAACTCGGTTTGGTAGGGGTAAAGTTAGCCCAAGACTCATCAGCAATGGCTTTATTTTCTCGTGCTTTAGATAGAGGCACTCGTTTGACTTGTTTGGCGCGTGCTTTGCGTTCTTCGCGAACCACCTCATATTCCGCTTTAATTTTGGCGGCAAAGTCGACTTTTAACTCATTTGAGATAAGGCTTTGTGTGACTCCAACAGCACGAGAGGCATCTTTTACATACACAACGGGGTGATCATACTGTGGTTCAATTTTAACGGCAGTATGTGCTTTTGAGGTAGTGGCTCCGCCAATCAATAAGGGCAAACTCATCCCTCTTTCTTTCATTAATTTAGCCACATTGACCATCTCTTCGAGCGAGGGAGTGATTAGGCCCGAAAGCCCGATAACATTCGCGCCTTCGGCAATGGCGGTATCCAGAATTTTTTCAGCGGGCACCATGACACCCAAATCAATGACATCAAAATTGTTACACTGCAAAACCACACCCACAATGTTTTTACCAATGTCATGCACATCCCCTTTAACGGTCGCCATGACAATTTTTCCGCGTGCTTGAGTACTGCCTTTTTCAGCGGCAAGAAAAGGGTCAAGGTAAGCCACGGCGCGTTTCATTACCCGAGCGGATTTAACCACTTGGGGTAAAAACATTTTTCCGGCACCAAATAGATCGCCCACCACGTTCATGCCGTCCATTAAAGGGCCTTCAATCACGTTAATAGGCGCGCCAAGCTTTTGGCGTGCTTCTTCGGTATCGGCTTCAATAAAGTCGGTAACCCCTCTAACAAGGGCGTGTTCGATGCGTTTCTCAATGGAGGCTTCGCGCCATGTTAAATCGGCCTCTTTACTGGCGGCGGTTCCATCTCCTCGAAACTCTGCCGCAACGTCTAATAGCCGTTCTCCTGCGTCAGGATCGGTATTGTGAATCACATCTTCTACCGCTAAACGAAGTTTTTCTGGCAGGTCATCATAAATCGCCATTTGACCGGCATTAACGATCCCCATATCCATGCCTTCTTTGATGGCATGGTATAAAAATACGGTGTGAATTGCTTCACGTACGGGGTTGTTGCCACGAAAAGAGAAGGAGACATTGGAAACACCGCCTGAAATTTTGGCGTAAGGCAGATTGGCTTTTATCCAAGTGACGGCGTTAATAAAGTCCATGCCGTAGTTGTTGTGCTCTTCAATCCCCGTCGCCACCGCAAAAATATTGGGATCAAAAATAATATCTTGGGGTAGAAAATTGACCTTTTGGGTCAGGACATCATAAGAGCGTTTGCAAATTTCAATTTTACGTTCAAAGGTATCAGCCTGTCCGTCTTCATCGAAGGCCATGACGATGGCGGCGGCACCGTATTTTTTGACCAGTTTTGCGTGATGAATAAAGGCTTCTTCGCCCTCTTTTAGGGAGATGGAGTTAACAACGCCTTTTCCTTGAATACATTTTAATCCCGCTTCAACCGCTTCCCATTTTGAGGAGTCAATCATAATGGGGACACGAGAGGCTTCGGGTTCTGAGGCCAGTAAGTTTAAAAATTTATGCATACAGGCTTTGGCATCGAGCATGCCTTCGTCCATATTCACATCAATAATTTGAGCGCCATCGTTGACTTGTTTAACGGCAATTTCAATGGCTTCTTCGTAGTTGTCTTCAATAATGAGGCGTTTAAACTTGGCCGACCCTGTGACATTGTTTCGCTCTCCAACATTCACAAACAGGCTGTCATCATTAATATTGAGCGGCTCTAAGCCAGATAGGCGACAAGCAGGTGAAATTTTTGGTCTTTGGCGACATGGATATTGCAGTGCAGCGTTTGCCATTGCTTGAACATGATCGGGCGTGGTACCACAGCAGCCACCAATAATATTGATCCAACCTCGTTCAGCCCAAACGGCAATTTCTTCGGCCATCTCCTCGGGAGTTTCGTCGTACTCACCAAACTCATTGGGCAGTCCTGCGTTGGGATGAATGGAGACATAAGCCTCACAAACTCGGCTGAGTTCTTCAACATATTGTCGTAGTTCTTGAGGGCCTAATGCACAGTTTAGCCCAACCGAAAGCGGCTCAGCATGGGCGATGGCGTTGTAAAAGGCTTCGGTTGTTTGTCCTGAAAGGGTTCGGCCAGAGGCATCGGTAATGGTACCTGAAAGCATGATCGGTACTTCATAGCCAACCTCTTCTTCTACTTCCTTGACCGCAAAAATAGCCGCTTTGGCATTGAGTGTATCAAAAACCGTTTCGATTAAAATCGTGTCTGCACCGCCTTTCAGTAAGGCAATCGTGGCTTGTTTAAACGCGGTAACGAGTTCGTCAAAATGGGTATTTCGATAGCCCGGATCGTTTACATCGGGTGACATGGAGGCCGTACGGTTGGTGGGGCCAATTACGCCCGCAACAAAACGAGGTTTGCCATCTTCCGCTTCCGCAATATCACATGCTTCTTTAGCCAGTTTTGCTGCGTGAAAGTTGATCTCGGCCACGTACTCTTCCATGTCGTAATCGGCTTGTGCAATGGTGGTGGCGTTGAA
>JAMOLY010000071.1 GCA_027068835.1 Thiomicrorhabdus sp.
AAATGCTTATGGCTGATTAAAAATACTATAGCCATAGAACACTTAAAAAACTTGCGTTTATTATCCAACTGAGTAAGCTACAAAACAAAGAGCGAAAAATCGCTTTAAGTAGAAAAAGACTCCCATTGCAATCAAATGGGAACGTTGAAAGATACTTTTAGGAGGAAAGAGATAATGATTTCTAAACTGAAACACCTACTGACAGCTCTAGCAATATCTGGGTTTGTCATTTCAACACCAATTACGGCTACGGTAGCAGAACCCTCTGCGGCAACCATTGAAGAGGGTAAAAAATTATCATTCTCTCGTTCAAAAGGAAACTGTTTAGCGTGTCATGCAATTAAAGGTGGATCCATGCCTGGTAATATCGGCCCCGCACTGGTTGCAATGAAGTTACGCTTTCCTGATAAACAAAAGTTAGTCGATAAAATTTGGGGAACCACTGAAAGTCAGGTTGTACCTAACAGTATGATGCCTCCTTTTGGAAAACACGGTATCCTAACGGACAGTGAAATTAATACCATCACTGACTACATTTACACACTATGAGACCTTTGCACGAAAGGATGCACGGATAAAAAAGGCTAAAATATGCCTGATTTTCGTTGAAAACCTTGCGAATAGCTAGCTATTCCCTGCGCTCTCCGCCTCAATCAGTCAAATTTTATCTCTTTTTTATCTCGCGCCCCTCTCGTCCAAAGATCTCACTGTAATTCATTTAAATCATCTTAAATTTAAAATTAGGGAGTTAGACTCTTATGAAACGTAGATCTTTTCTTAAAGGAACCCTTGCAACAAGCGCAACAGCGGTTGCAGTCAATGCTGGGTTATTAATGCCAACCACCGTTTTGGCAGAGTGGAACTCAAAAGCATTTGGTTCTAAAACAACCGATGATGCCCTTTCAAACGTGTTTGGTTCAAACAGCGTAACCGAATCCAGCGATATTAAACTGAAAGCACCTGCCATCGCAGAAAATGGTGCGGTCACTCCGATTACCGTTGATGCAACGGCCATTAGTGGCGTAGAATCCATTGCCATTTTAGGTAGCAAAAATCCAATGCCACTAGTGTGTGAATATACGTTTGCACCCGCTGCACTTGGGTTTGTATCAACTCGAATTAAATTAGGGCAAACCATGAATGTAGTCGCCATTGTTAAAGCAGATGGAAAACTACTTAAAGCTGAACAAGAAGTGAAAGTAACCATTGGTGGTTGTGGCGGATAACGCCCATATAAACCTTCTCAGTTTATACCAAACAACGACTTAACAGATTACGAAAAGGAATACTATATGTCTATTAAAATCAGAATGCGTGGCAAATCCAAATCAGGTGTCGCTGAAGTAAAAGCGCTTATTAAACACCCGATGGAATCTGGTCTCCGTATGGATAAAAAAACAGGAAAGCCCCATCCTGCCAAGTTTATTGAAACGGTTGAAATCTCGGTAAATGGCACAAAAGCTGTTGATGCTCAATGGTCTGGTGCCGTTTCTGCAAACCCATACGTATCCGTAAAAATCAAAGCCAACTCGGGAGACGAAGTTGCGATCTCAGTTGTGGATAATACGGGTGCCAAAGGCTCCTCCACACTTAAATTAAAATAATTTAAGTGTCTAAACCAAGTCTCTTTGGGTTCTGACCCTGTCGGCCTAAAGAGTCATAAGATCACAAATAATACAGAGCTTTCGGGCGGAGGATTGGAATGAATAAAACATTACTAATCGCTTTATCTTTAGGGATTTCAGTGCTAGCTACATCCAGTATGGCGGCAACCATTGACCCAGAAAAAGATCGTCAACAGTTTGTCGATTTTTTTAAAGCAAAAAATCCTAATATTACACCTGACGAATACATTAACGGTGCATACATCTACTCAGCAGACAAAATGGCACAATGGGAGGCGGCAGAAGAGTTTCCTCCTTATTTAGATGCGATTGATGAAGGGGAGGCGCTTTACAACAAGGACCTCGCCGCTTATCAACAATGCTTTGGCTCTGATGTCAGTAAAATTCGAGTAAAATACCCGTATTTTAATGAAGCCATCAAACAAGTTGTCACACTTGAAGGCGCCATTAATAAATGTCGAACCGATTCTGGCTTGAAACCTTATGGCTGGAAAAAAGGCTCTATTGCACAAGTCAGTGCTTATTTAGCGGACAATGCACGTGGTCAAAAAATTGATGTTAAAATTGAATCCGACGCCGCGCTTGCGGCTTATACCGAGGGTCGAGATTTTTTCAATAAACCACGTGGACAATTTAACCTATCTTGCGCAAAATGTCATGTTGATAATTCAGGACGAAAGGCACGCTCAAACACGCTGTCTTCCGCATTAGGACACACAACCCACTTTCCCGTTTTTCGAGCAAAATGGCAAAACTTAGGAACGCTTCACCGTCGCTATGAAGGGTGTCAAAAGAATGTCCGTGCGCAACCCTATAAAGCACAAAGTGAAACCTATCGTAATCTTGAGTTTTTTCAAGCTTACATGTCCAATGGACTTGAAATTAACGGCCCAGGTTATCGCGAATAATCTCCGCGTAACCAGCCAATCTAAAAACCCAGCAAGTCTGGGTTTTTTTCAAGTAGTTAAGTGCAACAGTTGAATCTATGTGTAATCCCCCCATTTATAACCGAAGTTAAAAGTAGAAGATTAAACCTTTTCCAGCTTGTATCTTGGTGGCACACCACCAATCGCTGAATGAGGTCGTTCGTTATTGTAAGTCCATAACCATTT
>JAMOLY010000072.1 GCA_027068835.1 Thiomicrorhabdus sp.
TTTATTTAAAACAGAGCCGTCAAAGCAGAGTATTAAGCAAAAACGGCTCAATGCGGGGTGGAATGATGAATATCGCTCTAAGGTTTTATTTGGATCTGAATTTTAGTGCGTTGGCCCTGCCCCCCCCTTTTTTTTAAACATAAAAAAACCCCCAAAGCATTTGAATGCCTTGGGGGTTTTTATAAAGTAGAACGTTATTTAATGCCTACTTTTTCATAATACCCGCGCCTCTTTTATCCACAGACAAATAACATAAACGGCCTGAACCTTTGTAAATCTGTGTCGGTCTAAAGATTTTATTTTCTTGCAGTTGCTCACGCCAATGCGCCATCCAACCTGCTGAACGTGCCACGGCAAAGATGGGCGTAAAAATACCCACATCAAAGCCCATCTCTTTGTACAAAATACCCGAATAAAAATCGACATTGGGGTAAACCCCTTTATGCCCCAATAACTCTTCGCATATTTTTTCCACTTCCAGTGCCGTTTGAAAAAGCGTGCTCAATTCTTGAGATTTTTCCTCTAATAAAGAGGACGATAGTTTTTGTAAAATGGTTGCTCGTGGGTCTTTGGTTTTATACTCTCGATGCCCCATTCCCCAAATCACTTTTTTATTGGCTAAACGGTCTTCAATATACGCACGTGCATTTTCAGGAGTGCCAATCTCCTCAAGCATCTCAATCACTTTTTGGTTTGCACCCCCATGTAATGGCCCTGACAGTGATGCAATGGCTGACGAAATAACTGCGCAAGGATTTGCCAAAGTAGACCCTGTAACCATCGTGGTAAAGGTTGAAGCATTAATAGTGTGCTCCGCGTGCAAAATCAAAATAGCATCCAGTAAACGCGCCCAGTTTTTATCGGGTTCTTCCCCCGTCACCATATACAAAAAATTTTCAGCATAGGTTAAATCTTTACGTGGTTCAATCGGATCAAATCCATTACGCATGTGTTCCCACATCGCAACAAGGGTTCCCATATGGGCAATAATTTTAACCGTTACATCGTTAATATAATCTTGATTTTCGGTGCCGCCTTGCATGTATTCGGTGCTAGGATAAAAGCTGGACAAACTGGCTACCACCACTTGCAACATGTGCATTGGATGCGTGGTTGAAGGCAAGTTTTTCATGATTTCACGAATATTATACTTAACACGTCGATTCTCTCTTAATTGAGTATCAAAACGGGTTAACTCCTCCTCGGTTGGTAAATTACCGAATAAAAGCAATAAAGTGGTTTCCTCAAATGAAGAAAATTCCGCCAGCTCTTGAATATCATAGCCACGATAAGACAAGATTCCTTTTTGACCATCAATGCAAGAAATTTGTGATTCCGTTACGGGAACCCCTGCTAAACCGGGAATATAATCCATATCTAATCCTATTAATTAAACACTAAACGAAGACCCACAACCACACGTCGTGGTCGCATTTGGGTTTTCAATCACAAAACGAGCACCCTGCAAATCTTCTAAATAATCAATTTTAGCACCCACCAAATATTGAAAGCTCATTGAATCCACTAATAACGTAACACCATCTTTGGTGACCACAGTATCGTCTTCGGCTTGCTCTTCATCAAACGTAAAGCCATACGAAAAACCAGAGCAACCGCCTCCACTGATGTATACGCGTAATTTCAAATTTGGATTTTGCTCGTCTTCAATTAAACCATTTACTTTAGCGGCCGCCGCTTCAGTAAAATCTAGAGGTGTTGGAATAGCAGACATACCTGCCTCCTTATTATACTTGTAAGTGCCCCACCTAACCTTTCTATAAAACCTTTCGAAGAAAAGTGACCGCATCTAAAAAGAGTTAGTATAACAAAAAACATTTACTGCTCCCCAGCGAATCCGTCTCTGAGCTAGTTTTAGATTTGAGTTTTATGATTTTTACCGAAAAACTCGCTAAAATAGGGAAACTTATTATTTGTTAAGACCTTTTTTCAGGATCCCCTTATGCACAGCCCAACCGAAGCCAATCAACCAGAATCCTCCGCCAATTACCCTCGTTATATCAATAAAGAGATGAGTTTGCTCGAATTCAATCGTCGTGTTCTCGCACAAGCCCAAAAGCCTAATATTCCTCTCTTGGAGCGATTAAAATACCTCTGCATTTCCAGCAGTAATATGGATGAATTTGTTGAAGTTCGCTTGGCACGACTATACGAACTGTCTCGAGACCCTGGTGCCTTAACCACGCCCGATGCCCAAGACCCCAAAAAGGTCATTAAACACCTACTGCAAGCAGCAAAAACGATTGTTGAAGACCAGTACCACACCTTAAATAATATTTTAATTCCAGAATTAGAAAAAGAGCGCATTCACTTTTTACGCCGAAACCACTGGACAGAACAACACGACCAGTGGATTACACAGTTTTTTTCCGAATCCTTGCAACCTGTTTTAAGTGCCGTTGGACTGGATCCTTCACACCCTTTTCCAAGAGTATTAAATAAAAGCCTAAATTTTATTGTTTCACTTGAGGGAAAAGATGCCTTTGGACGTTCTAACGGTCTTGCCATCGTGCCTGTTCCTCGCTCACTGCCCCGTGTTATCAAACTCCCCCCCGAAGCCACAGAGGGAGAAAATGATTTTGTCTTTCTCTCCTCTATTTTGCACGCCAATGTTTCCCGTTTATTTCCTGGCATGACCGTCACAGGCTGTTATCAATTTAGAGTCACCCGTAATACAAACTTAGTGATTGATGAAGAGGAAGTGGAGGATTTAATGAG
>JAMOLY010000073.1 GCA_027068835.1 Thiomicrorhabdus sp.
TGGTGTATGGTTTGGTGGGTAAGTTGTGAATAAGCTATGAGTATGTCGGGTCAATCAGGAACCATTCCGCGTTCTTTTATCGAGAGTTTATTGTCTCGAGCCGATGTGGTGCAAGTGATTAATCAGCGGGTTCCGCTTAAAAAAGCGGGTACATCCTATAAGGCGTGCTGTCCTTTTCACGACGAAAAAACGCCCTCTTTTAATGTGAGCCAAACCAAGCAGTTCTATCACTGTTTTGGCTGTGGAGCCAGTGGCGATGCGCTCAAGTTTTTAATGGAATATGAGGGGCTTTCATTTGTTGAGGCAATTGAGGCGTTAGCATCGCAGTTAGGGCTGGAAGTGCCAAGAGAACGCATGTCGCCAGAAAAGCAGAAAGCACGGCAAGTTCAACAGCAACGGCAAAGAGACTTATTTGATGTGATGCACCTTGCCGCTAAGTTTTACCGACATCAGCTAAGGGATCACTTTGAATCTGATGTCGCTAGGCAGTATTTAAAAGCAAGGGGGTTAAGTTCGGAGGTTGCAAAAGCCTTTGTGATTGGTTTTGCGCCTTCGGGTTGGGAATCGCTTGCTTCTGGTTTGAAAGCAGACCCAAAGCTCAAACAACAGTTAATTGAAGTGGGGTTGTTGGTTCAAAAAGAAGAGGGACGACTGTACGATCGTTTTCGCCATCGTATTATGTTTCCAATACGAGATGGTCGTGGGCGGGTGGTTGCCTTTGGTGGGCGGGTGTTGGGTGACGATCAGCCCAAGTATTTAAACTCCCCTGAAACGTCTATTTTTCATAAAAGTCATACGCTGTATGGTTTGTATGAGATGCGTCAGTCGCGCGCTAAGTTTCAAAATATTTTAGTGGTTGAAGGGTATATGGATGTGGTCGCACTCGCTCAGTTTGGCGTGTGCAATGTGGTTGCTACATTGGGAACAGCAACAACCATTGAGCATTTAGAGTTGCTGTTTCGAGAGGTGGGTGAGATTGTTTTTTGCTTTGATGGCGATAATGCAGGATTAAAGGCGGCGTGGAAGGCGTTGCAGTTAGTCTTGCCGATGATGGAAGGACAGCGTTCGGTTAAGTTTCTGTTTCTACCCGATGGAGAAGATCCCGATTCGATGGTGCGTAAAGAGGGGCAGGAGGGTTTTTATCAACGAATGGAGGAGGCATTGCCTTTATCGGCCTTTTTATTGCAGGGCTTGCAGCGCAAATTGTCTTTTCCTGTTCAATCGATTGAAGGGCGCCAGCAGCTGGTTGCCTTGGCGCAGCCTTATGTACAGGCAGCGCATGGTTTGTATCAATTTTTATTGGCAGAGGGGCTGGCGGAGTTGGTAGAGTTGCCAACTTGGCGTATTGAGAAGCAGATGGATGTACGCTCCGGTTTTGCACAGGTAAAAAAAGGGGTGAAAGCTCAAAAAAGATTATCTACAGTGGGCGATAAGTTGGTGGTTACGTTACCTCTTAAGATCGTTCGAGTTTTATTTTATCGTCCTCAGTGGGCCGCTTTTTTTGATGAGACATTGGTTCAGGACTTGTTCTCGGCGCAGCAGGCGCATTATGTTTGTTTGGCTGGGGTGATTCAGTCACTGGTGCAGAGTCAATTTAATGTTGATTGCGCAAAGCAGTGGATGGTTGAAGGTGCTTATGCAGCGGAATTGACATTGATTGAGGGGTATTCTATTCCAGACGATGATGGGTTTTTATTGCCTGAATTTGAGGGGTTAATTCTTTCTTTGGCGCGAAGTGTGGACGAATGGAGCTTGGGGAAGCAAGGTTGGAGTTTAGAGGAAATGCTTAAATTACAGTCCTTTATTAAGGAAGGTTCTAATTAATGGTTTTGGCACAATTATTGTTCGCTAAGCATTTAGTTTTAAACAAAAAAATCCTAAATTGTAGGTAAAAATATTTGGTATAATAGTTAGTTGCTTTTTATCGGGTGATTGAAAGCGCAGTTTTAGAATTTACTTTGAGGCATAAGCAAGGCATGACAAAAGTCGAAAGAAAGCAGCAGTTAATTGATTTAATCGAACGCGCAAAAGAGTTAGGTTTTTTAACATTTTCTGATGTGAATGATGTTTTGCCAGATGATATTGAAGAAGACCAGTTAGGTCAGGTTTTAACCATTTTAAAAGATTTTGGCATTCGTTTGTATGATGCCGTACCCGATGAAGATGAGTTGCTGGGTGAAGGTCACACTGTCTTTGATGAGGCAACGGCTGAGGCCGCTTTGGCTGCGCTTTCCGAAGTGGATGGTGAGTTTGGACGTACAACTGATCCTGTTCGTATGTATATGCGTGAGATGGGTACGGTTGACCTGTTAACGCGTCATGGCGAAGTGGATATTGCAAAACGCATTGAGTGGGGCAACCGTGACATGTTGAATGCATTGGCCAAATATCCCATGTATGCAGATTCCATTTTAGATCGCTTTGAAAAAATGGAAAAAGGTGAAGGGAAAATTGCGGATGTAGTGCAAGGCTTTTACCGTCCTTACGATTTGATTGATGTGCCGATTGAAGAGTTATCACCAGACAGTGAAGCAAATAATGAACCTAGAGAAGATGGAATTAATCCAGATGACCTTGCAAAGTTTCTTAAAGACTTGCGTAAGCTTAACGATGTTGCGCAATTAGCTACGTTAAAGCATGGTATAGAAAGCCAAAAAGCAATTGATAGTTGTGATGCGGTTGTTCAGCTTCTGCGGGGCGTTAAAATTACGCCTATTTTTTCAACGCG
>JAMOLY010000074.1 GCA_027068835.1 Thiomicrorhabdus sp.
CATCCCAATTTACCGTAATTTGTTCTGTTGTTTCTCTTAATGGCTTAATTGACACCACTTGGTCACTGACCTCTTGCTCGCCTAACACCACGGCATAACGTGCACCCGAACGATCAGCTTTTTTAAATTGGCTTTTAAAACTCCCCCCCCCACAGTTCATCTGAACATTCAGGTGCGGCAGTGCTTGACGAATTTTTTCAGCCAACTTCAATCCTGGGCGTTGAACGCCATTGCCCACCAAAACCACATAGATGTCGGGCTGTGCCAACACAGGGACTTTATTATGATCCATTAATAACGCGGTTAATCGTTCAACGCCCATCGCAAACCCAACCGCTGGCGTTGTCTTACCACCAATTTGTTCTACTAAACCATCATAACGCCCACCTGCACACACGGTACCTTGCGCACCAAGCTCCGTTGTTACCCACTCAAACACCGTTCGGTTATAGTAATCTAAGCCTCTTACTAAATTTGGGTTAATGACATAAGCAATGTCCAAATCGTCAAGGTGTGCTTTAAGTTGTTCAAAATGCTCTATCGACTCTGTGTCTAAATGTTCAATTAACTTAGGTGCTCCCTCAACAATGGCTTGCATTGCAGGGTTCTTCGTATCCAAAATTCGCAACGGATTGGAGTCCAACCGCCTTAAACTGTCTTCATCTAACTGATCTTTATAATCGATTAAATAGGCAACCAACATTTTACGGTAAGCCACTCTTGCTTCTTGACTGCCTAGCGAATTAATTTGCAACTCAAGATTATTTAAACCCAGCTTTTCCCACAATCGAGCAGTCAAAACAATCAGCTCTGCATCCACATCGGAGGTTGCTAAACCAAAAACCTCCACGCCAATTTGGTGAAACTGACGGTAACGTCCTTTTTGAGGGCGTTCATAACGAAACATGGGCCCCGTATAAAACAGCTTTTGAACTTGATTATACGCTAATCCAGCTTGAACCACTGCGCGAACACACCCCGCAGTACCTTCGGGTCGTAAGGTTAAGCTTTCATTATTGCGATCTGCAAACGTATACATCTCTTTTTCAACAATGTCGGTCACTTCACCAATGGAACGACAAAACAACTCTGTTTTTTCAACAATTGGCAAACGAATTGAGCGATAACCATACTGTTTAAATGTTGATTCTGCGGTAACCACCAAATAATCAAACGCATCCGCAGCGTCTCCGTGAATATCATTCATGCCTCTCACGGCTGAAATTTTTTGTACCATAATTATTTTTTACTCTTATTTTACATGCACTTAGCATTCATAAAATTTTCTTTAACGGCTTAACGGCCTTTTTTAGCTCAGAGCTTGTTAGTCAGAAAATACAGGAAACATCAAGACAAACACCAATCCAACCAATGTTAAAACAAATAACCATTTAATAATTGAACGACCCAATAAGGGCTTATGAGTCGAGCAACCATACGCTTTAACCGAATGCAGCGCACTGTACTTATGGTGACAATCCGCAAAATAATGGTCAATTAACGACTTTTCAAGCCCCAATAAATGAGCATAATTTCGTACATACCCACGTTCAAAAGCGCTTAACTTTTCAGGCTCTAAGCCATCTTTTTCAAGCTTTCCTAACTGCTCTAAGGACAAGTTCAACCGCTTAGAAGCTTGTTCTAAACTTAACCCTTGCGCTTCACGAGTGCTGGATAATAGTGTATTTAAAGAGGTGCTTTTCTCTAATATGCTCTCTTCCATCACGGCACTCCTTTTAAAACATTCAACACGTCATGACGTGCCGTTGCATCAAATTCAACATGATGCACGGTTCGTTTGGTTCGATCAGACACTTTACCCGCTAATTGACCACATGCCGCATCAATATCTTCACCGCGCGTTTTACGCACGGTCACATTTAGTCCCCCCTCTTCAAGTATGGCTCTAAAACGATGGATAGCATTGTTTGAAGAGCGCGTATAATCGGTATTTGGAAACGGGTTAAATGGGATTAAATTAACCTTACAGGGCAACTCACCCAATAAAACCACCAGTTCATGCGCGTGCTCAACACGATCATTTACTTGGTCAAGCATCACATACTCAATGGTGACATGTTTTTTACTGTGTCCCCCCTCAACGTAGCGATACAAGCTAGGAATTAAAACCTCTAATGGATACTTTTTATTAATCGGAACCAACTCATCTCGCAATGCATTATTGGGCGCATGTAACGAAATCGCCAAACTCACATCCAGCTCGGCTTTGATTTTATCAATCGCAGGCACAACGCCCGCCGTACTGATGGTTACCCGACGCTTTGATAAACCGTAAGCAAAGTCATCCATTAAAATTCGTGCCACAGGAAAGGTGTGCTTCACATTTAACAGCGGCTCTCCCATCCCCATAAAGACCACATTGGAAATGCGACGTTCCTCTTTAGGCTTACAGCCCAACGCCTTATTGGCCGCCCACATCTGAGCGGCAATTTCCCAATTTTCTAAATTACGGTTAAACCCCTGCTGACCTGTTGAGCAAAAACTGCACTCTAATGCACAGCCAACCTGAGATGAAATACAGAGCGTGCCACGATTTTTTTCGGGAATAAAAACTGCTTCAACGGCATTTTTTTGGTCAACTTCCAGCAACCATTTAATCGTGCCATCTTCAGAGTACTGTTCAGCAATGATTTTAGGAGTACGAATATACGCAAGCGGCTTTAATTTTTCACGTAACGCTTTGCTTAAATTCGTCATCTCATCAAAATCACTCACACCCATTTGATGAATCCACTTCATCATCTGAGTTGCTCGAAATGGCTTTTCGCCTATTTCAATAAAATAAGCCGCCATCATCTCACGATCCATTCCTAATAAATCCACTTTATTGCGTGGTTCGATAGGGGGGGGATTTTTTTTAGAGGCTACGTCGTCCGTCAATTCCATTAAGGCCTATCACACAGTTCAGAAGGACTAAAAAAATAACTAATTTCACGCTCAGCACTTTCCACCGAGTCTGAGCCATGTACCGAATTTTCACGTAACGAGACAGCAAAATCCGCTCGAATGGTGTTCGGTTCTGCTTTAAGCGGATCGGTAACGCCCATGATTTCACGGTTTTTAGCAATCGCATTTTCGCCTTCTAATACCTGAACCATAATAGGTGCAGAGATCATGTATGCCACCAAAGGCTCATAAAACTCACGCCCTTTATGTTCGGCATAAAAGCCTTCTGCCTCTTCTCGCGTTAAGCGCTTCATTTTTGCCGCAACAATACGCAAGCCATTTGATTCAAATCGTTGGTAAATGGCACCAATTAAATTTCTTGTCACCGCATCGGGCTTTATTATGGAGAACGTTCTTTGCACGTGGCTACCCTCTTTAAATTTTAGTCGGGATATTTTAACAACTATTCATCAAACCTGCACAAAAACAAAAAACCCGACACGAAGTCGGGCTTAAGTCAGTGTACGACTCAAAAACTAAACCGTAAATGACTCACCGCAACCACAACTGTCTTTAACCTTAGGGTTGTTAAAAGAGAACCCTTCATTTAAAAGACTCTCTTGAACGTAATCAATCTCCATACCTTCAATGTTTTGCAAGCTTTTTTTATCCACAATCACTTGAACACCAAAGCTTTCAAACACCGCGTCGCCTTCTTGAATCTCATCGGCATAGTCCACAACATAAGAAAATCCCGCGCATCCACTGACTTTTGTGGACACACGCAATCCAATCCCATGCCCACGCTTGGCCAGCATTTTCGTAACTCGATCCGATGCCGCTTGCGTCAATGTCACTGCCATACTTTTTTACTCACTTTATAATTTAAGCGTCTACTTGAAGAAGTATATTAATCGAATGAAACTTCTTTTTGTAACTCGGTGGCTTTTTTATCCAAAATATTTTGCAAAGAGATGCCTTTTAAAAAAACATCAATCGTTTCACTTAAGTCCGACCATAGTTCATGCGACAAGCACTCTCCACCACTGTTGCAATTACCTCGCCCAGTGCATTTTCGTGCATCCACCGATTCATCCACTGCATGAATGATCTCACTTACAGAGATCTCTGAAGCATCGCGACTTAAGCGGTAACCACCGCCAGGTCCACGCGCACTGGAAACTAAGCCTGCTTTTTTTAATTTTGAAAACAGTTGCTCTAAATACGAGAGCGAAATGCCCTGTCGATCGGAAATTAAAGAGAGCGTAATGGCTCCCTTGCTTTGGTTTAAGGCGATATCGATCATTGCGGTCACCGCATAGCGCCCTTTGGATGTCAACTTCATAGTAACTCGAATCAATTATATTTAATGTAATCTTCGAATTCTATAATAACCCACCATTTAACTCAAGAATTATTCTGATTTTAAATGAGCGGCTTGAACGGGATCGCTCGGTTCCAAAACGACATCGTCCAATTTCGGTAGCTTGGTATCAATGCGTTTTCCGCCTAATTTTTCAAGCTCTTGCGCCATCGCATCCATTTTTTCATCCTGAACTTGAATGTGATCCAACAGACTGTAAATTGCTTTTTCAACGGGATCTGCCATCTCTTGCCCTACGCCATAGGCATCAAAGCCAATTTTTTCAGCCATCTTAGCACGACGTTTTTCCAAATCATCGTCTTTTTGAACCACTTCTCGACCAGGAATGCCAACCACCGTTTTGCCTGCCGACACAGGTTTGACCACCACGGCATTAGAACCAATTCGGGCATTGTCGCCAATCTCAATCGGCCCCAACACCTTTGCGCCTGCGCCGACCACCACACCATTGCCTAAGGTTGGATGACGCTTGCCTTTCTGCCAAGAGGTTCCCCCCAGTGTTACGCCATGGTACAACGTACAATCGTCCCCAATTTCGGCCGTCTCTCCAATTACCACGCCCATACCATGATCAATAAAAAAACGTTCACCAATTTTGGCCGCTGGATGAATCTCTATGCCCGTGAGCCAACGTGCAATGGTTGAGATAAAACGCGCCACCCACTTTAACCCAACATTCCAAAGCCAGTGCGCTAACCGATACCATAAAACGGCATGCACCCCTGGGTAGGTTGTTAACACCTCAAATGTATTTCGTGCTGCGGGATCTCGATCAAATACGATACGAAGATCCGATTTTAATCGTTTAAACATCGTCCTTTGTTCCTGACGTTAATGCCTTTCGTTGTGCGGCAGATAAAATGCCCCTTAAAATATCAATCTCTTTCACATCCAGTTGCGCTCGATTGTATAAACGACGCATACGGCGCATAAAACGTGCATTTTTATCGGGATCTAAAAAATCAATGTCCTGTAAAGCTTGAAACAAGTGTTCATAAAACCCTTCCAACTGTTCGGTATTCGCCAGTTTGGCACGATCATTTTTTGCATGAACCGAACGTACATTAGAGGCCATTAAACACTCATACGCAAAAACTTGAACCGCTGCACTGATATTTAAAGAGCAGTACGTGGGGTTCGAAGGAATATGACTTAAATAGTGACATTTATCCATCTCTAAATTACTCAAACCCGAGTTTTCACGACCAAAAACCAACGCCACCTCACCTTCATCCACGGTCTCTAACGCCAACTTTGCCGTTTCACGCACATCCAACTGAGGCCAAGAGACTTTTCGTAAACGTGCACTCGAACCAAACACTAACTTAGTGCCCACCAACGCCTCATCCAACGTAGCAACCACCTTTGCACCATCCAAAATATCCGCCGCACTGGACGCTCTTGCAGACGCCACCTGACTTGGAAACTCTTTAGGATTCACCAGCACCAACTGGCTTAAGCCCATGTTTTTCATCGCTCTAGCAATCGCACCAATATTTCCTGGGTGTGAGGTCTCTACCAACACCACTCGAATTTTTGACAACCCAGTATTCAGACTGTAATCTTCAATCATCTTCTATTTCCGTTATAATTCTACAAATTCTACCCAAATACTTTCCAAATACATTAAAAGGAACGCTTTTTCATGCACCCTCTTCTTAACATTGCCACCCAAGCCGCTCGCGCCGCTGGCGGAAACATTATGCACCACTATGCACGAATTGATCAATTAAACATCGAACATAAAGGCAAAAACGATTACGTCAGTGAAGTGGACAAAGAAGCCGAAAACACCATTATCAAAACCATTCAAAAATACTACCCTGAACACGCCATTTTAGCGGAAGAGAGTGGGCTTAAAAAAGCTAAAAAAACAAAATATGGTTTGTCCGATGTGGAATGGATTATTGACCCTCTGGATGGTACAACCAATTTTTTGCACCAATTTCCACAATTCTGCGTATCCATCGCCGTGAAAGAAAAAGGCAAACTAACCCATGCCGCCATTTACGATCCCGTTCGTGACGAAATGTTTACCGCCAGTCGTGGACGTGGGGCATTTTTAAACAATCACCGTATGCGCATTAGCCAACAAAAAACCCTCAATAATGCACTGCTGGCAACGGGCTTTCCTTACCATGATTTTAGCTACCTAGACAACTACATGGCCAGCTTAAAATCCTTTATGACTTCAACCGCTGGTGTACGTCGTGCGGGTTCTGCGGCACTTGATTTAGCCTACGTTGCCTGTGGGCGCGTTGATGGCTATTGGGAGTTCAATTTAAAGCCTTGGGACATCGCTGCGGGCGCTCTCCTCGTTCAAGAAGCAGGTGGACTCGCCACAGACTTTCAGGGGGGGGAGAATTTTCTAAACAGCGGCAATATTCTAACAGCCAACCCTAAACTCTACAAAGAGATGGCGCAAATCTTGGCAAAAACCATTCCAAGTGAGTTGCGCACTTAAATTTAAATTCAATCATAAAGAAAATAGGGGGGAGGTAATTTTTATCCCCCCTTTTTTTTTGAAATAACCGTTGCACAAACCTACAAACACACAAAAGACATTAAAACAGCGTCTTCTCGACCTTCTACTAATTCTTGACGTACCTCATCCCAGCCATTAACACGGTAATAGTTTTTACGAATTCCGTCTTGATGAAAGCCTAACGATTGATACAGCGTTATGGCAGGCTGATTTGAGTGGCGAACTTCCAACAAAACAACGCGATAAATACTTGCTTGCAACTTGGCTAACACTTTTTTTAAGGCCGCTTTGGCAATGCCTTTGCCACGGCACTCGGTCGCCACGCATACGTTTAAAATATGCGCTTCATCCAACACCGTTAAAATACAACAATACCCCATTTTTTTTCCTTGTGGGCTGTAAAAAACATAATTTAACCCTTGCTCTAAACTTTTCTCAAATCCTTTTTTACTCCAAGGAAAATCGTATGAACGGTTTTCTAACGCCAGCACCCAAGACAAATCGGCCTCTTGCATCGGTTCTAAATAACTAAACTCATCCACGTTAAAAAACTTACCGTTGTTCAGGCAGAGAGACAACCGTTGTGTAAAACGTCTGCTTTGCGTAGGGATCCATGAGCATCAATTCTATATCAGGAACAGAGACCACCTGCACGCCTTCTTGCAACATTTCAGACAGTTCGTGCTCTGCATCCATGGTTAATACCCAATCAACTCCCAGCTCAATCACCTCTTCAACGGTTGCAAAAATCATCTCTTCTGACACCAAGTGTGCCGTATCAAAAAAAGCCACTTGCGCTTCATCCCAACCAAAAACCGTCATAATATTTTGCCAAAGCAACCACCCTTGCTGCGTATCATTTTGCCAAATATCATCCAGCCCTGCTCCCAGCACAACAACGGCATGGCGATTGGATGCTTGATCGAATTTTTCATTTACCACAGAGGTTAAATTATCCCCCCCCTCCGTCTCTGCACTCAAAGACTGGCTGGAAGGCAACTCGGAACGGCGTTGCCAATTAACGCCTCCCATTTGCTCAAATAAAGCGTTTGAAAAGGTTACGTTAGACACAAAAAAAACTCGCACATTAACATACATTTAAACAGAGGCTTGCGGATGATTTTTCACCAACTCGCCCGCAATTTTATTTAACGCATTTACATACGCCTTGGCCGATGCCAAAACGATGTCGGTATCCGATCCCATGCCATTCACAATACGCCCCCCTTTTTCAAGTCGCACCGTGGTTTCACCCAAAGAGTCCGTACCATTGGTAACATTGCTTACCGAATATAGTTCCAAACAAGTGCCCGATTGAACCAACGACTCTATCGCCTTAAAAACGGCATCTACAACACCAGCGCCCGTCGATTCGGCACTTAGTTCTTCACCTTGTACCCACAAAACCACCTCGGCTTTAGACGGTTCGCCCGTTTCCATCGAAGCCTTTAAGGAGACCAGTTGGTAACTGTCATTTTCAACCCGTTGATTATTGTTGTCCGTTACCAATGATTGTAGGTCTTCATCGTAAATTTCATGCTTACGATCTGCCAGCTCTTTAAAGCGCATAAACGCATCGTTTAGCTCTTGCTCGGTTTCAAACGAAATGCCTAACGCCTCTAACCGTGTTTTAAATGCATTACGCCCCGAGTGCTTGCCCATGACCATTTTATTGGTGCTCCAGCCAACATCCTCTGCACGCATGATTTCATAGGTTTCTCTGTGCTTTAGTACACCATCTTGGTGAATACCCGATTCGTGAGCAAACGCATTTGCCCCCACAATCGCTTTATTCGGCTGCACCGCAAATCCAGTGATATTAGCCACCAAACGTGATGTCGCCAATATTTCTTGAGTATTGATGCGAGTATCGAGGGCAAAAATATCTTGGCGGGTTTTAATTGCCATCACCACCTCTTCTAAAGCGGTATTGCCTGCACGCTCACCCAACCCATTTAAGGTACACTCCACTTGACGCGCACCGTTTCTCACTGCTGCCAGTGAGTTGGCCGCCGCCAACCCTAAATCGTTATGACAGTGTGCCGAAAAGATGGCTTTGTCTGAATTGGGAATGCGTTCAATCAGCGCTTTAAATAAGTTGCCGAACTGATTGGGAACGTTATAACCCACCGTATCAGGAATATTAATCGTCGTCGCCCCCGCATCAATTGCCGCCTCAATAACTCGGCATAAAAAATCCAGCTCTGAACGCCCAGCATCCTCTGGCGAAAATTCAACATCATCAGTAAAGTCTCGCGCTCTTTTAATTGCCCATACCGCACGCTCAACGACTTGATCGGGCGACATACGTAACTTTTTTTCCATATGAATAGGTGAGGTTGCAATAAAGGTATGAATACGCCCTGCATTGGCGGGCTTAATGGCTTCTCCCGCACGAACAATGTCGTTTTCTACCGCACGCGCTAAGCCACATACAACAGACTCTTTAACCACCGAAGCAACCGCTTGAACTGACTCAAAATCCCCTTGACTTGCCGCTGGAAACCCTGCTTCAATAACATCCACACGTAGTTTTTCAAGCTGTTTGGCAATTCGAATTTTTTCCTCTTTGGTCATGGAAGCACCTGGGCTTTGCTCACCATCTCGCAAAGTGGTATCAAAAATAATTAGGTGATCTTTCATTTATTATCTCCGTTGTTATCGGTTTTATTCACTTCCGACTCTCGTTGCTGTTTGCGCAACGCGCGTGTTTTGTTTAACGTCACTAACGTGACAATCGGCCCTGATAGCGTATAGGTTAAAAAGATAAGAAACAAAAAGATCGGCGGCTCTAAGGTAATAATCACAAAAATAAGTACCACAATTAATAAGGTCACAAATGGCACTTTATCTTTTAAATTAAGTTCTTTAAATGAACTAAAACGAATATTACTCACCATCATCAGCCCAACAACAAGGGTTAGCAACAGTGCGGTCACAGGCATCGCCTGATTTTCTAGGTTATTTGCCTCAACCATCCAAATTAAAGCGGCCAACACACCCGCTGCCGCAGGACTGGGCAACCCTTGAAAATAGCGTTTATCTGCCACCCCCACTTGGGTATTAAAGCGTGCTAGGCGTAATGCGGCGGCTACAGTATAAATAAAAGCAATTAACCATCCCAGTTTGCCAAAATCATGCAATACCCACTGAAACATTAACAGCGCAGGCGCAAGCCCAAAGGAGATCATATCGGACAAGCTGTCATATTCGGCACCAAAAGCACTGCACGAATTGGTCATGCGAGCAATCCGTCCGTCCAAACCATCCAGTACCATTGCCACCAAAATGGCGATGGCTCCCAATTCAAAATTCCCTTGAATACCCGCGATCACCGCATAAAAACCTGCAAACAGTGCCGCGGTGGTCATTAAGTTGGGAAGCAGGTAAATTCCTTTTTCAAATGGTTTCATAACATCACTTTTTATTAAAAATATACATTTGTATTATTCTATCAATTTCTATTAAAAACACTTATATAAATAAGCTCTGTGTTTTAGGTGTATTGGCAAAGTAGGTCGCCGCGCCTGAAAAGGAAATCGGTTCAATAAAATCACTTTGCTGGTAGCCCATTAAGTCAATAGTCATTTGGCAAGCCGTCATACTGACCCCCAGCTCCAAACAGAGCGCCCGCAACTCTTCCACAGGCACTTGCCCCTCCATTAACATCTGTTTTTTAAATCCCCATGTGGCTAACATGGCCGCACCAGGTAGCGTCCAAACCAATCCGGGAAGCACTTTATTCCAATCCACCGCCCGAAGCCAATTAGGCCCCACGGGACTTTTCATCACCATTCCTGGGTTTCCTAACGGGGATACTTTTAGCCCACGAGTATCTTTTAATAAGCAGTTCAAACCGTAAAAAGTAAAAAACAGCTCTACTTTTTTATCCATTGCAGCCGCAGTACTGGCCAAAATAAACACGGGGTACGCCCAATCCAATGTGCCTTTTGTTTGTATAATGCTCAATTGCTCTGATGACGACTCATTCATTTTGATCCCCCCCCCCTTTCTCCTGAAAACACATTATGCTTTCGCCATACTTTAAACTCAATAAAAGGCTGCTCTTGTTGCAACACCCACTCTAACTGTTGCTGCCGACAGAAAGCAGGAACATCTTTCATTCCCCCCGTATCGGTTAAAGACAATAAAAACACGCACGATTCATCGGGGTATTGCGTTAATGCTTTCTTAAGCTTAATCACTGGCATCGGGCACGCGAATCCCTTACTATCTACTATAATATCCACAATATATTTCTCTTGGAAAATTTTTATTGAGACTCAATGAATACGCATTTTTTATCCATAAAAGCACTCGA
The DNA here is from genome assembly GCA_027068835.1 of Thiomicrorhabdus sp. Lineage (GTDB taxonomy): Bacteria > Pseudomonadota > Gammaproteobacteria > Thiomicrospirales > Thiomicrospiraceae > Thiomicrorhabdus. Next base: position 11,098 of record JAMOLY010000074.1, read on the forward strand.
CACGCCATTTTATCACTTCTTAGCGGTATTGCTCATCTCATTCCTCCCAGCCACGCTGCTCAATGCCGCAACGCCACCCGACTTAGGTTCCTCCGATTTAATTGAATACAATATTGAGTTAGAACAGGAACTCGGACGGGCATTCACGACTGCACTTCATACACAATACAACTTGAATTACGACCCCGAAGTTGTCGCCTACATTCGAAAGATAGGGCATGAAATGGCGAGTCAAATTGGTGAATTTCGTCCATTCCGCTTTTACGTGATCGACAACCCAAGTATCAACGCATTTGCGGGGCCTAACGGTGTTATCGGTATTCATACGGGGCTTATTTCTGCCGCTAAAAGTGAAGACGAACTTGCCGCTGTCATCGCACATGAAATCGCGCACGTCACTCAAAACCATCTCTCCAGAGGGCATGAAACCAACAGCAAACGAAGCAATATCAACACCTTTGCAACACTTCTTGCGGCCATTTTAATTGGTATGCATGACAGCTCCGCGGTATACCCCACGCTGATCGCTGGCATGAGTTTAGATATTGAACAACAACTCAAAAACTCTCGACTGCATGAATCCGAGGCCGATCATATCGGCATTCAGTTTTTAAGCCAAGCAGGGTATAACCCTCACGCCATGAGCCAATTTTTTAATCGCTTGGCAAAAGCGAGCCAAAGTAACACATCTCAAATTCCAGAGATACTCCGCTCACACCCCGTTACCGAACGCCGCATTGCAGAAGCGGACAATCGTGCACAAAATTTACCCACACACGCCCCCAAAAAAATCAACAATGATCTCACCCTAATTCAACTTAAGTTAAAACAAAAGACCCCATCGCTTACAAACAGCCCCAGCCCCTTAACTGCCAACGAACAGTGCTATCAAAATGCTTTAAAAAAATCCCCCCCCCTATCCAAGCCCGTCAATCTTCAATGCCTTCAAACCCTTGTCAAAAACAATCCCAATCATATTTTGTACACCACACAATTATTGCAAGCTGTCGTACAGCACCACCCCTCTCCCAATCTTATTCGCTTTGCAAACCGCCAAGCAGACTATCTTATGGCGCTTTACCCAAAAAACACGGCCTTATTAATACACTACAGCAATCTATTGCTTCATCAAAACAACGATGAAAAAGCCATTTATCTTTTAAAAACACACACTCAAAACCAACGATACACTTACCAAACCTATAAAAAACTCTCTGAAATATATGCCAAAAAAGACCAAACCGCTGAAGCCTACTATTTTTTAGCCCTCGCCCAATTTAACATTGGCAACCTAAAAAGAACCCAGTATTTGCTCAAGCAAGCCAAGACATCAGCCAGTACAAATTTACAACAGAAAATATCTCTTTTTGAACATAAAAACGGCAAGTTATTGAAAGATAAACAAATAACCATTCCCTAATATACTGTCATAAACAAATGCTTATGGCTGATTAAAAATACTATAGCCATAGAACACTTAAAAAACTTGCGTTTATTATCCAACTGAGTAAGCTACAAAACAAAGAGCGAAAAATCGCTTTAAGTAGAAAAAGACTCCCATT
>JAMOLY010000075.1 GCA_027068835.1 Thiomicrorhabdus sp.
GAGGTTTGCCATCTTCCGCTTCCGCAATATCACATGCTTCTTTAGCCAGTTTTGCTGCGTGAAAGTTGATCTCGGCCACGTACTCTTCCATGTCGTAATCGGCTTGTGCAATGGTGGTGGCGTTGAAAGAGTTGGTTTCGAGGATGTCGACGCCCTGTCGAAGAAAATCAAGATGGATGTCTCGAATGACATCGGGCTTTGTTATCACGAGAATGTCGTTATTGCCCTTGATATCCATGTGATAGTCGGTAAAGTTCGCTCCTCTAAAATCCGTTTCGGTTAGATGTTGGTCTTGTATCATGGTACCCATCGCACCATCAAGCACAACAACGCGTTTGTTGAGCAAGTTTTTTAAGATAGTTAAGCGTTGTGCGCGTTGTGCCATGTAAAAACCATTTTTTTGATGTTAAAGCGGAATATTTTAACGGAAAGCGGCTTAAGTCACAAAACTTTGATCTTAAATAAGATTGTTCACTTATTTGGCTGAAAATACTCTAAAAATAGGGATTGAAGCAGGAATTCTAGTACAAATGCCTTTTAAATAGGTGTATTATCTTCCGTAAGTGGTAAGAAGGCTTGAATGTTTTGAGGGATTTCTTATTGAATGTTTAACTAAAAACAGATGAGTTTAAATGAATTTAAAGGATGGTTTACAAATGAAAAAGTTACAACGAATTACACCCGTTGCGGTGGTGATTGCAGCGTTGCTTGCATCTGGGTGCTCAACAACTGCGCCAACAACAACTGCTGGTGCGAGTGGCCTGCAAGCAGAGCTTGATAATCGCCAAGCGGTATTGGACAGCCGTGAAGCCTCTTTGGAGTCACAAGCAAAAAAATTGAGTCAAAAAGAAGCGAGTTTAAGTCAAAAAGAAAGTGCGCTTAGAGATCAATCTTTAAAATCAAAAGAGAGTTCTTCTGCTCAGCCACCTGCGACGTTTGGTTCGGATTTGTTGCCACCTAATGCAAAAAAAGGAGAGTGTTTTGCGAGAGTTTGGCAAGCGCCTCGTTATAAAATCGTTTCGGAAAGAGTGTTGGTTAAAGCGGAAGATGAAAAAGTTACAATTATCCCTGCAAAATACCAGTGGAAAGTGAAAGTTGTTGAGGTGAAAAGTGCTACGAGTAAATTGGTGGCTAAACCTGCAGTCTATGGTACTGAAAAAGTGACTGCATTGGTAAGTGAAGAGCGTACGGCGTGGAGAGAAACGCGCTCTAAAAATAGTCCGCTTGTGACCAATGATTTGCTTGAGTTTGCCAAAAAACATTCAACGGATAATATTGCTGGTGCCGCTCCAGGAACCTGTTTTCATGAACACCGTAAACCTGCAACCTATAAAAAAATAGGTGAGCAAGTCTTAGTTAGTGAAGCGTATGACGTAGTTGATACCGCGCCTGCTCAGTATAAAATGGTCGAGCAAACAATTGTTGTCTCTGAGGCATCCACAAAAATGGTGGCTGTGCCAGCAACCTATAAAACGGAAACGCAAAGAATTTTAGTAAAACCTGCGACCACCGTATGGAAAAAAGGAACAGGGCCGATTCAAAAAATTGATTCTGCAACGGGCGAAATCATGTGTTTAGTGGATGTGCCAGCAGAATATAAAACGGTAACTACACGTGTTGTTGATAAGCCTGCAACGACTAAAACGATTAACATTCCTCAGGTCACAAAAACTATTAAAATGCGTCAAGAAGTTGCGCCTGCAAAAGAGCTTCGTAGAACGGTTCCCGCTAAATACAAAACCGTTACAAATACGGTTGTTGAGTCTGACGGTGCATTGGTGTGGCATGAAATTCACAACAATACAATGAACACGAAATCTCGTACTGGGCGTCAAATTTGTTTGGTTAATGAACCCGCTGTTTATAGAACCACCAATAAGCGTGTCGTTTTAACGCCAGCAAGTACGACCAAAGTAGCAATTCCTGCGGTGAGTCAATCGATTAAAGTGAAAACATTGGTGTCTTCAGCGTCTGAAAAAAGAACCAAAATTCCAGCGGTTTATAGAACCATTACTCGTCAAGAGTTGGTTGAAGATGGTCGTATGGAGTGGCGTTCAATTCTATGTGAAACCAATATGACGCGTTCGCGTATTAAAGATATTCAGAGTGCATTAAAAGCGAAAGGGTATAACCCCGGGTCGATTGATGGCGTGATTGGATCGCAAACGATTGCGGCAATGAATAAATTTCAAAAGGCGAATAAATTGCCCGTTGATAAGTATTTAAATGTTAAGTCAATCAGAGCGTTAGGCGTTTCTGAAAAATAAGTAGTATATTAATAACGACTCGAAAAGCCGTTGAAACAACGTCGGTTTGAGTCGTTATTGCTTTTAACCCAGCAGTGATGAGCTAATCTCACTTCTTATTATCATTGTGTAAAAAATTATCCCCCCCCTTCCTTTTCGTCGTTTCAAAATCTATTTAATAAATTTATCCTTAACGTCGTTTATCTTTAGTAAAATATCGGGTTATATTTTGATTATGTCTTTTTGAGTAAATTGTTTGCTTAAAATTTCGTTTTTACCCTTTCTCAAGTTAAAGAGACCTCCCTACATGAAGCAAAAAATTGCGCAAATATTGACCGACGTTGTTCAGCAGTTAAAAGAGCAGGGCATTATTCCTGAATCACTTAATCCAAGAGTGAATGTTGAAAATACTCGTGATAAGACACACGGTGATTTTGCGACCAATTTAGCCATGATGTTAACCAAGGCGGCTGGCCTGCCTCCTCGTACGCTTGCGGAAAAAATTGTTGCGCTGGTTGCAGATGAACCTCTGATTGAAAAGGTAGAGATTGCTGGGCCTGGGTTTATTAATTTTTTTGTTAATGACTCTGCAAAATTTAGCATTGTGAAAACTCTGCTTGAGCAAAATTCCCGTTTTGGGCAGTGCAATGTTGGGCAGGGGCGATCCGTTTTGGTGGAGTTTGTGTCAGCAAACCCAACAGGGCCTTTGCATGTAGGCCATGGTCGTGGTGCGGCCTACGGAGCGAGTGTGGCTAATCTATTGGCGGTGGCAGGGTTTAAAGTTTCTAAAGAGTATTATGTAAACGACGCTGGTCGTCAAATGGATATTTTAGCGACCTCTGTTTGGTTGCGTTACCTATCGTTATGTGGCGAAACCATTGTTTTTCCAAGTAATGCCTATAAAGGCGATTATATTTATGTGATTAGTGAATCGTTAAAAACACAATTCGGGGATACTTTAAAGCGCACAGCACTCGAAGTGTTTGCAGGCGTGACGCCCGATGAAGGTTTAGAAGAGGGTGATAAAGAGAAGCATATTGATGACCTGATTGTGAAGGCGAAAAACTTGCTGGGTGCAACACACTATGAAGCGGTGTTTAGTGCGGCGGTCGATTCTATCTTATTGGATATTAAAGAAGATTTAGCTGGCTTTGGCGTTACATTTGACGAGTGGTTTTCGGAACGAGCTTTGATGGATACTGGCGTGATTGATGCGGCGATTGAAAAACTGCAAGCTGCCGATAAAATTTACGAGAAAGGGGGCGCACTTTGGTTTCGTTCAACAGACTATGGTGATGAAAAAGACCGTGTTGTTGTGCGTGAGAACGGCTTAAAAACCTACTTTGCGTCGGACATTGCGTACCATTTTAATAAACTAGAACGTGGCTTTGATCTTCTGATTGATATTTGGGGTTCGGATCATCATGGATATGTCCCGCGTGTCAAAGCCGCCATGCAAGCGATGAATACGGATCCGAATGCATTAGAAGTTTTATTGGTTCAATTTGCTATTTTATATAGGGGGGGAGAAAAACTTGCAATGTCTACCCGAAGTGGACAATTTGTTACCCTAAGAGAGTTGCGGGACGAAGTGGGCTGTGATGCCGCACGTTTCTTTTATGTGCAACGTAAATCAGAACAACACATGGATTTTGATTTGGATTTGGCGGTCTCAAAATCTAATGAAAACCCCGTGTATTATATTCAGTATGCACACGCTCGTATTTGTCGTGTGCTGGCTCTTTCGGAAGAGAGGGGCTATTCGTTTGATGCCAAAGCAGGGCTGGCGGCTCTTTCGTGTTTAAACAGTGAGCAAGAGACGCATATTGCGACAGAGTTGGCAAAATACCCTGATATTGTTGCACGTGCTGCACAGGTTTATGAGCCTCATCAAATTGCCTATTACTTAAAGGACTTGGCGCATGCGCTGCACTCTTATTACAATGCAAGTCAGTTTATTGTTGAGGAGGAGTCGGTTCGTCAGGCTCGTTTGACATTGATCAGCGCCGTGAAGCAAGTGTTGCAAAATGGACTCGCTATTTTAGGTGTTTCTGCACCAGAGAAGATGTAAGTGGCACGAGATTATCGACATGGCCATGCTCATAGGCGGTCTTTTCAGCGTAAATCTCAACAAGAGAGTGCGCGAACGATTGAAAAACGCTCTTCTTTATTAATTTGGGGTGTGGCTTTGCTGCTCTCAGTTGCACTGGTTGCTGTTTTTTTTGTGGTAAAGCATTTTGTTTTTCAAAGTGCAAAACCTTCTGAGCCAGAGAGTCAAACAATATTTAAAGCAGCGAAGGGTTCTGAAAAAAAGCTATCCGTAGAAGTTGAGTCAGAATCGCAAGAGCATGCTGCGCTCACAGAGGTAGTGGTGAGTGAAAAAGAGGGTGTGCTTGATGATGTGGATTCTAATTTTTATTCTTTTTATCAAGGACTGAGTCAAACGGAAGTTATTGTTGAGGCAGAGCTTATTTCGGTGGCTTTGGAGCAACCCTACTATATTCAAGCAGGTTCTTTTGGTTCAAAGTCGGTCGCAAAGGAAGAGGTCAGTCGTTTAAAGAAGCATGGGCAAAAGTTAGAAATTTCGGCTTTGACGAAGGGAAGCCGAACCTATTATCGTTTAAGGATGGGGCCTTTTACCGATCGTTTGTTAATGAATAAGAAACGAAATGAATTACGAAAACTGGGCGTGGATACGTTACTTATTAAATCATCTAAAGAGGTACGGTAGCTTATTCTCAGAACGATTATCTACTGGCTGCTTGCAGTTGCCTTTCATCGATGACGCAGTTTCGTCCAGATTCTTTGGCTTGATAAAGGGCTTTGTCGGCTCTGTCAATAAAGCTTTGTGCCGTTTCATCGTTTCCATAGTAGCTGGCAACGCCAAAGGATGCGGTGATGGTTTTAAGTGGCTCAGAAGAGTTTTTGCGTTTTAATTGAGCGGATTGTATGGCCTCGCGCACTTTATGGGCGCGTTCAATGGCTTCATCTAAGCTAGAGTTTGCCAGCAAAATAACAAATTCTTCCCCCCCATATCGACAAATAGTTTCGGATTTTTGTGCATCTTTTTGTAAAATATTTGCAAAATAGCGTAAGACGCTGTCACCGACTAAGTGTCCATAGGTGTCATTAAATTGTTTAAAGTGATCGATATCGCACATAATCAGGCATAAATTTTCGGGGGTATCTTGTGCTTCTTGTATGAGCTCTTCAATGGCATGATTAAACGATTTTCGATTGCCTATTTGAGTCAGCTCGTCCGTTAAGGCTTCTGCCTGTGCCTCTTGTAATTGTTGACGAAGCTCTTTAACGGCTTCGGCATTGCGAATCATTTCATTTTGAATATTAAGAGAGCCTTCTTTAATGGATGATGCGGCGGTGATGACGGTGTTGGTAATGCGTTGAATCTCTTCACTGTTTAGATTGGGATTGGAAAGCTGGGTTGAGCATTCGTCGAGTTGTTGAGTATCGCTTTCAAGTTTTTCGCTCCAAGCGTCCATCTTTTTAACCATGGCACCAATCAAGCGCCTAAATGCACGGTCAAATTCGTTGGTATTTCCTTCTTGCTCTAGTAAATAAGTGTCATAAAGTCGTTTTCCTACGCGGTCATTATAGCCAAATGGATCATTTAAAATAGTGTCCATTTCTTGGCGTAAAGCGGGAATGCTCCCTTTAACATATTGATACCAAACATAATAATTTAAAGGGCTTGGATTTATGTCTTGCTCTTTAAATGTTTCGACAAGTCGATCAAAAATACGAATGGCTTTAGGGGGGGCATCTTGCACATTAACGATCATAATAATGTTAAACCTTTTCTAAAATGAGGGCTGTTTTGATTTTAACATGAATAAAAGCAGAAAAATAAGGTATCTATTTTCTGAATCCCCAGATAAAAATACGAATTAGAGTGCCGAAAAATATGGATGTTAGAAGGGGGGGAGATTTTTTTGAGTTTGTAGGTTTTGGGTAGTATAAATAGAGGGAACCGAGTATAGTTTGGCTAGGCTCTAATCCCTAGGTTGATGTTTCTCTCTAGGAATTAGGGCTGCATATTTTTTTAGAAAAACTGAGATTAAGGAGTAACGGTATGCTAAACCCAAGTCAGTTAGAAGAGGTGGCAAAAAAAATAGCAGAAATGGTTCCGCAAGGCGTGGGAAATGTTCCTTCTGAGGTTAAAAATCAGGTTAAGGTTGTTTTATCGCGTTCGTTAGAAAAAATGGATTTAGTGAGTCGTGAAGAATTTGATATTCAAGCGGGCGTGTTAGCGAAAACACGCCAAAAACTGGAAGCGCTTGAAAAAGTGGTTTCTGAATTAGAAAAATAAGTAGAGAGCGTGTATGAATCTTGCTGAAATTACAAGCCGTGCGTTAAGTGGAATTGATTCTCCTAAGGTTTCGGTGGAGGTTCATGCGAGTAATGGTTTGCCCTCTTTTTCGATAGTTGGTCTGCCTGAAGCGTCGGTAAAAGAGAGTAAAGATCGCGTTCGCAGTGCTTTATTAAGTTCGGGATTTGAGTTTCCGCCTAAAAAAATCACCGTTAATTTAGCACCCGCGGACTTGCCTAAATCAGGTGGGCGTTACGATTTACCGATAGCGATTGGTATTTTAATTGCAACGGGGCAGTTGGATGCAGTCAATATAGCTAATTTTGAACTGATTGGTGAGTTGGCTTTAAATGGAATCATTCGTCCGGTAAAAGGAGTATTACCGAGTGTTTTAGCCGCGAAGGAAGCTAAGCGGTTTTGTATTTTGCCAATGGGAAATCATGAAGAGGCCTCTGTTTCTTTATTGGATGAGAGCCATCAAGCGCATTTTATCTTAGTCAATGATTTAAAAGAGGTGTGTCGAGTCTTGCAGGGGGAGTCGATTCCTCAGCCTGCAATGAATTCGTTAAAGGCCTCATTAGAGACTTTAAATTACGTTAATGATCTGTCGGATGTGGTGGGGCAGTATCAGGCAAAACGTGTGTTAGAAATTTGCGCCAGTGGGCATCACTCTTTGATTATGGTCGGTCCACCAGGTTCGGGAAAAAGTATGTTGGCGTCTCGTTTGGTTACATTACTGCCCCCTTTAACGCATGAAGAAGCAATTGAGTCTGCCGCCATTCGTTCTATTTCGAATGCGGATATTCGAATGGAAGGGTTTCATCAGCGTACTTATGTTAGCCCACACCATACCTCTTCTTCGGCCGCATTGGTAGGTGGTGGCTCTTACCCTAAGCCGGGGGCAATCTCTTTGGCACATCATGGCATTCTGTTTTTAGATGAGTTACCAGAGTTTAATCGTAATGCACTGGAGGCACTTAGAGAGCCTTTAGAGGCACGATACGTTGATGTCTCACGCGTGAACCAACAGGTAAGGTTTCCTGCGGATTGTTTGCTGATTACCGCAATGAACCCTTCGCCATCAGGATTTTTTGCCGATGACCCGTTGGGGCGTTGTTCGGATACGCCGGATCAAATTCATCGGTACCAGAAAAAAATATCAGGCCCGTTACTGGATCGGATTGATCTTCATTTAGAGATCCCGCCTGTTGATGTCTCTGATTTACAAGGAGAGGGGGACGGGGGGGAGAAAAGTGCAGAGGTGCGTCAGCGCGTGATTGACGTTCGTAAACGCCAGTTAGCACGCCAAGGGTGTTTAAATTCAGCATTGAGTGTGCCAGATTTACAACGTTATGTTGTGTTAGGTACCGTAAGCAAAGATATTTTAAAACGTGCTGTGAATCAACTGGGGTTGTCTGCCAGAGGGTATCACCGTGTTTTGCGCATTGCGCGAACGTTGGCGGATATGTCAAACTCTGAGTCTGTGGGCAGTCAGCATATTGCTGAGGCTCTGAGTTACCGCTCTTTAGATCGTTTAGCAACACGGAGATAGTGTATGGATCCAATTTTAATTACGTCGTTAATGGTGGGGTTTTTAGGAGGCGTGCATTGCTTGGGAATGTGTGGTGGTGTGGTCGGAACCTTAACGTTTAGTTTAAGCCCTAAAGTGCAAGCCAGTTGGTGGCGAATGTTTCCGTATCAGGTTGCTTATAACAGTGGACGAATATCAAGTTATATTCTGGTTGGAGCCCTATTTGGTTTCTTAGGCTCGTCATTTGCTTCGATTGCAACGCTCTTGCCTGTTCAGCAGGGATTACAGATTGTGGCTGGGCTATTTATGATTGCGTTAGGGTTGTATTTGGGGGGCTGGTGGTTTGGTGTGGTGGCGGTTGAAAAGTTAGGCCAGCGCTTCTGGAAAAAGTTGGTGCCTTATACTAAGCGGTTTGGTTCGGTTAAAACACTGCCACAAGCTGGATTGTATGGCTTAATTTGGGGGTGGTTACCTTGCGGTTTGGTCTACAGTATGCTGATTATGGCGATGAGTTCTGGTGGAACGCTAGACGGAGCCTTAATTATGTTAGCGTTTGGGCTGGGGACGTTGCCGAGTTTACTATTGATGGGGGGGTTTGCTTTTTATTTTACAAAACTAGCCCGTAATGTTTGGGTTAGACGATTTGCTGGGTTGAGTGTTATTTTGATGGGAATTTGGCAGCTTTATTTGGCTTTTTCGGTAAGTTTGTAGGTAAAAGCGTATTCTCTCCCGCCCCATTTTGAGGGAGAGAGTTTATCATTTACTCATGAGAGTAGTCGTGTTCTACGCTTGCATAATCAATGTCGATATTAAGTGCTTCAATCAGTTTTCCCATTGCATTAAGGGTTCTGTATTGAGCCGTATTGAGCTCACTTTCGGTATTAATTCGTGTTAACAATGCACTGATGTATTCATTTTCAGTGTTAAGCAAATCAAGTAGAGAGCGACGACCTAAGCTGAACTGTTGGCGATAGCCTTCCAGTGTATCGTAGGTCAGTTTAATGTGTTGATCAATGTAGATCATCTGCTCTTCTAGGTACTCTTTAGCTGCCCAAGCATAGGTTAAATTTTCAATGGTTTGTCTACGAGAGTTGTTCCGAATTTCGGTGGCTTGCTGTACTTCGCTGGCCGTAACATCTCTTCTTGCGCTGTCTTTGCCACCATTATAAAGGTTGTATCGCATCCGTAGCATGGCTTGTAGGTTGTGATTTTTACCTTCAAATCCATTAATATTATTATCCATCGTTTTTTGAAGTTCTAGATCAATACGAGGATAATAAGGGCTAGCTGCCGAGGCGTGTTGTGCGCGTGCTTCGGCAATATCCGCATTAGCTGAACGTAGCGTCGGGTGATCGCTTAATGCAACGTTGATTGCTTTGTCTAGGGAATCAGGAAATTGAAATTGCATGGTTGGTTTAATTAACTGCGTTTCAGGCATGCGACCTAATACACGTTGAAACCTTGCTTTTGCATCAATGTAGTTATTGCGTGTGGCAATTAAATTGGAATTGGAGAGTGCTAATCGAGCTTTTGCTTGATCCACTTCAACCTGATTTCCAATGCCCGCGGCAGTACGTTGTTGAATTTGATCTAAAATACGTTCATGGGTGGCTTTGCTCTCACGAGCCAGTCTCATAGAGTCTTGTTGTTTAACAAGCTCAATATAAGCAGTGGTCATGTCTATTGCAATTTGATTAGCAGAGGCTTGGGCACTGTATCCAGCCGCATCCAGTCTCGCTTCTTGACGAGATATTTCATTAACCGTTGCATAGCCTTCAAAAATGTTTTCAGTTAACCGTAAGCTGGCTTCGGTTCGTGTTAAATCGGTTTCAGGCGTATTTTTTCGATCAATAATCTCTCTGCCGATGCCTGCGTTTAAATCAATGACAGGATACCAGCTTCCTTCAGCGCCCTTTAAATCAGCGCGTACGGCTTGGTGTATTTTAAGTTGCTCTCGAAACTCTGGATTATGTAGAATGGCATCCTCTACGGTGGTTGAAAGATCCATGGCATGAGATGCATTGGTCATACTAAATAATGCGACAATGCCCCCAAAGGTAATGAAAAATTTAGGGCAAAAAAATTGTTTATTCATAGGTAAATCATCTTTTAATTAATAGTGAATTAATTGTGAATTAATGGTACTTAGGTGGTAGTTTATCTCAATATTCTACCAGTTGTGTACCCTTAAAGCCAAGGCTAATCGGTCAGAAACATTAAGTTTTTCAAAAACATTGTGTAAGTGGGACTTTACCGTACGTTCCGTAATTCCCAATAGTTTTGCAATTTCTAGGTTACTTTTTTTGTTAAGCACTTGGTTAACAACTTGGTTTTCTCTATTTGTAAGTAATTTTTTCCAATCATCATTTTTAATCGGTGTTTGGCCAATTTGGCCGATCATGGCTTGCATGATGGCTTGGCCTAGCCAAATATTTCCTGATTCAATTGTTGAAAGTGCTTTTTGTATTCGTTCTACCGAGGCATGGGTGTTTAGGTAGCCCTTCACGCCCGCTTTAAAGAGTTGTATGCCTTCCTTTGTTGAAGGCTGGTCACTGAAAGCTAAAACATTAAAGTTTTGTTGACAAAGTTGTCGGATAGTCTCTTGGCTAGCCAGCTCGGAAAGCTGGATAAGCAATGTTGCATTCTCTGGAGTTATTTTTTGGTCTATATTGTTGATGTCGTATAATATTTTGGTTTCGGATCCAGTAGCGGCTAGCCAGTTTTTTAAGGCGTTAGGGTTTTGGATAAAAATAAAAGGGCGTCTTACTTGCATTGGATACCTTAAGGCAGGGTCGGTAAAGTTGTCTATTTGACGGTGCATTGATGAACCTTTTAAGCTGTTCGTTCGTATGTTGTAAGTTATTATATATAAAAACTTTATTCTGTAAGAGAATTTATTTTAGGACTCTCGTAAGGCGAGATCTTTTGCTTTAATAATCGGTTTTAATAAATAGTCTAATAGAGTATGTTTTCCGACAATAATATCCACACTTGCCGTCATACCAGGGAGTAAGTATAAAGGGTTGTTCAATGAGCCTAAATGGGTTTTGTTTGTTTTAATTCGTGCAATATAGAAACTGTTTCCTTCTTCGTCGGTAATGGTATCGGCTGAAATTTGAGAAACGGTTCCATCAAGCCCACCATAAATAGAAAAATCATACGCGGTAAATTTAACTTTTGCAACGAGCCCATTGTAAATAAAACCAATATCTGCGGGGAGTATTTTTGTTTCGAGTACTAGCGCGTCATTTTCGGGTACAATTTCGATGATATCGCTGCCTGGTTGAATGACACCTCCGATGGTATTGACAAAAATTTGTTTAATGGTTCCATTAACAGGGGATTTTATTTCGGTTCGTGTGACTCGATCAGCCAGTGCTGTGTTGGATTTTTTGAGTTGACTAATTTCAGCAAGTACTTGGTTGAGTTCTTCATGTGCTTCATTCATAAACTTTTCTTTTGCTTCAATACGTTTTGAACGAAATTCAGTGATAACAGATTGAAGTTTTGGGATGGAGTACTCCACGGATTTTAATTTTGAATACGCTTCGTTCTCTTCTCGTTGAAGCTTTAATAAATCAACATGCGAGGCAATGCCTTGGTTAACAAGCGGTTGAGTTAGAGCGATTTCTTGTTGAAGCAAATCAAGGGTTCGTTGGAGTTGTTTGAGTTGATTTTTTGCTTCACGCAGTTCTAGTTTTTTTTGTTCAATTTGTTCGACAATAATGTTGTCATTGGTTTTATGCTGCCTTGTTCTTGCTTTGTATAGTCGCTGTTCTCGGTCATAAAGGGCTTGTATTCTTGGGTCTTGCGCTATTTTATGAGGCTTAAAGGCTTTATTAAAGGCTTCGGCTTTTAATCTTTGCGCACGAGCAGTTAGCTGGGCTTCTTTAATTTCACTTTCGTCAAAAGAGCTTGAAAACTGAGTATTGTCCAGTTTCATTAATACTTGCCCTTGTGTCACATGACTGCCTGTATTAACAAAAATTTCTTTAACAATGCCACCTTCCAAATTTTGAATGACTTGGATTTTGGTGGAAGGAACAACCTTGCCTTCGCCCCGTACAATTTTATCCAGTTCGGCATAGTTGGCCCAAGTAATGAGCCAAATAACAACCAATAAAATAATCCAAACAAGCCACTGAGATCTTGCCGTGGGCTTTTCAAGTGCGGCCTGGCTTAAGCTGGACATAAACTCAATGTCTTGCTTAATAATCGCTTCTTTGTGTTGCTTTATGGATTCTTGACTCTGTGCGAAAGCTTTTGAATCTCTGGGTGTCGTCGCAGGAACGATGCTTTCATTTGTGACTTCAGAGGCGTTATTTTTTTTTGTCATGTGGGTGTCTTTTTACTTATTTTGCCTGTTTTAAGGGCGTTTAATACGGTTTGTTTTGGACCATCTGCAATCATTTTTCCGTTATCCATGACCATGAGGCGATCAACAAGTTGCAGTAAGCTCATTTTATGAGTGACTAATAGTGTGGTGCTGTTGAGCGTTCCTGTTTTGAGGCGGTCGATCATGATTTGTT
>JAMOLY010000076.1 GCA_027068835.1 Thiomicrorhabdus sp.
TTGCCGACTGGGTTGTTACCTCGGGCAATGCGCTGCAAATTGTGACGCACCTAAAAGAGCAAGGTCAAAAAATAATCTGGGCACCCGACCGTCACTTAGGGGACTGGATTGAAAAGGAAACGGGCATTGAAATGTTGCGCTGGCAGGGGCACTGTATTGTGCACGATGAGTTTAAAACCTTTGAATTGGAGTCGATGAAAAAAGAGCACCCAAATGCTAAAGTACTGGTACACCCAGAATCACCAGCGGATGTGATTGCATTGGCGGATGTGGTCGGATCAACCAAGGTACTCATTAACGCCGTTAAAACCATGGATGACCAGGAATTTATTGTGGCAACAGACTTAGGTATTTTTTATAAAATGCAACAACTTGCACCCAATAAAACGTTGCTGGTTGCTCCTACCACCGATAAAGAAGCCGCGTGTAAAAGTTGTGCCCACTGCCCTTGGATGGCAATGAACGGTTTGCAAAACTTACTGTCGTGTCTGAAAAACAGAACGGGAGAGGTGTTGGTTGATGAAGCAATTCGCTTAAAAGCATTGGGTTCATTGGATAAAATGTTGGAATTTTCCCGTAATGCGGGATTGGTTAAAAAGTAGCCTTAATTTCTTATCCCCCCCTCCTAATTTTTTAACAATTGAGTGTTCATTGGCAAAATTAAAACGTATTTTAGGCATTGACCCAGGCTCTCGTAAAACAGGGTTCGGGGTGATTGAATCGGGTCGTTATCATCCTGCTTATGTAGTGAGTGGCGTGATTCGGGTAGAGAAGTTCTCAGGGGCTGATCGGCTTAAAAATATTTTTGAGTCAGTTTGCCAGTTAATTGATCAGTACCAGCCAGATGTGATGTCGGTTGAGAAGATGTTTGTTTATAAAAATCCCAAGTCGGCACTGGTTTTAGGGCAGGCTAGGGGGGTAATTTTATGTGCAGGCGCAATTAAAGGCGTTTCGATTATGGAATACACGCCCACGCAAATCAAAAGCACCATTGTGGGTAAGGGGCACGCGAGTAAAGATCAAGTTCAGTACATGGTGCAAAACTTGTTAAAACTGACCGACACGCCACAAGAAGATGCCGCCGATGCATTGGCGTGTGCCTTGTGTCATGATCGCTATATGTCGTTGGGGATTGACCCTGAATTGATCTCTAAAGGCACTAAGTTTTGATTTCTAAATGATTCAGAGGTTTTCTTGTAATCTATTCTAAATATTAAAATTTCTCCCCCCTTCCTCTCTATATCTGATAATTTAATTGGTTAAACATAAGGAATGTAACTATTCATGATTGGTTTTTTACGTGGTAACCTGGTTCACAAACGCCCCCCTTTATTAGTCTTAGAGGTACAGGGTGTGGGCTATGAAATTGAAGCACCGATGTCTACGTTTTATCAGTTAGAATCACTCCAGAATGATGTCACGATTCTGACACACATGCACGTTCGTGAAGATGCTATGCTGTTGTTTGGATTTGCCTCTGAGCCAGAACGCGTTCTGTTTAAAACGCTGATTAAAGTCAACGGGGTTGGCGCTAAAATGGCCTTAGCAATTTTATCAGCGATGGCAGTGAATGAATTTTGCTCGTATGTGGATACGGGTGATATAGCCGCATTGACACGTATTCCGGGCGTTGGTAAAAAGACTGCTGAACGGTTGCAAATTGAGATGCGAGATCGGCTTAAAGAGGTGGTTAGTTCGGGCTTGTTGTCGTATGAAACAACAACCACTACGTTTGATGAAAAGGGTGATTTAGCACCGCAAAAAGCAGCCTTTTCAAATACCACGCAGCAGTCTGCGTGTGAAGCGTTGGTCTCTTTAGGGTATAAAAGTGTTCAAGCTGAAAAAATGGTGTCGACCGTTTATAACGCCGACCTCTCCTTGGAAGAAATTATTAAACGTGCATTGCAAGGGGTTCGGTTGTAGATGATTGAAACAGACCGTATTGTAGGGGCTCAAGAGGTTGAGGACGATATGTACTCCGCACCTTCTGTGCGACCACAACAAATTAGAGAGTACATTGGGCAAACGGCGGTAAGAGAGCAGTTACAACTGTCGATGGATGCAGCCAAAATGCGCAGCGAAGCGTTAGATCATGTGCTGCTTTATGGCCCTCCAGGGTTGGGTAAAACGACCTTATCCAATATTATTGCGCAAGAGATGGGGGTGACACTGCGTCAGACCTCAGGGCCAGTAATTGAAAAACCGGGTGATTTGGCGGCCATTTTGACTCGCTTAGAGCCGCATGATGTGTTGTTTATTGATGAAATTCATCGCTTAAGTCCGATTGTGGAGGAGGTTCTGTACCCCGCTATGGAGGATTTTCAAATTGACATTATCATTGGAGATGGTCCTGCGGCGCAAAGCGTTAAAATTGATATTCCACCGTTTACTTTAGTGGGCGCGACCACGCGTGCAGGGTTACTCACCTCGCCATTACGAGACCGTTTTGGCTTGGTGCAACGTTTGGAATTTTACAGTGATGAAGAGTTAACGCAAATCATCACGCGTTCTGCTCAAATTTTAGGCATAGAGGCGGAAGAGACGGGCGCAGAAGAGATTGCCCGACGTTCACGTGGTACGCCTAGGATTGCGAATCGTCTATTAAGGCGTGTAAGAGACTATGCACAAGTAAAAGGGGGTGGTATTATCACCTCCGATATTGCTGATTTGTCGTTACAATTATTAGAAGTTGATCGCTTGGGGTTGGATAAAATGGATCGCCGTTTTTTAGAGATGTTAATCGAAAAATTTGAAGGCGGCCCTGTTGGTATTGATAATATGGCAACCGCTTTAGGTGAAGAGCGTGGCACAATTGAGGATGTAATTGAGCCTTTTTTAGTGCAACAAGGGTTTTTAATTAGAACGCCAAGAGGGCGCATGGCGACGTTGAATGCGTATCAGCATTTAGGGCAAATAAAACCTGAAACCTAGTGGTTTATGGGTTAAAATGCGTACTTAAAATTTAGAGAAAGGTGAAAATAAATCCATGGATAGCAGTGAATTAATTGAGTTAGTCTTAGAAGCCAGTGTGGTGGTGCAGGCTGTAATGATTTTGCTCCTTTTTATGTCTTTGGTGGTTTGGGCGGTTGCGTTTAGCAAATGGCATCAAATACGAGCAGCACGTAGAGCCGCTCAAGAATTTATGGAAAGCTATGACCAAGCACAAGATTTAACACAGTTTTATCGTGAAGATCAAATTTCAAAAAATCATGGTAAAGGGGTGTCACATATTTTTTTAGAAGGCTTTAAAGAGTTTTTGCGATTGAAAAATCAAGGGGTTGTCAACGTTAACGACTTAATGAATGGCACGCAACGTATGATGAAAGTGGCTTTTTCAAAAGAAGCGGATAAATTAGAAAATCGTTTGTCTATTTTAGCCACCATTGGTTCGTCTGCACCTTATATTGGATTACTTGGAACTGTTTGGGGGGTTATGCATGCCTTTCAAGCGTTAGGTGGTATGCAGAATGCAACGTTGGCTGCGGTTGCCCCTGGTATTTCAGAAGCGTTGATTGCAACGGCCATTGGCTTGTTTGCAGCTATTCCTGCGGTGATTACCTACAACAGTTTGGCAAATCGAGCGGATCGTTTGTTGAACGAATATGAAAACTTTGCCGAAACCTTTTTAAGCACCTTGCAGCGAGATGCAAGTTTGCCGAAAAAGCAATAGGATTGTAATATGCAAGCTGGATTTCGTAATCAAAGACAAAAAAGACGTTTAATTGCTGAAATTAACGTAGTGCCTTATGTGGATGTTACGCTGGTTTTATTGATTATTTTTATGGTAACAGCGCCCATCGTACAACAATCGGTAATGGTTGAGCTGCCTCAAACGCCGCAGGTTATGAATCAGAAAACGCAAGAACTTGAAGATGAAACCAAGCCGTTTGTGATTACCGTAACAAAAGAGGGAATGTATACAACCTCTGAGCAACCTGAAATAGTGTTAAGCAATAAGGACATTGAGTCTTTAGTGGCCGAAGTGATGGCACGTACCCAGTTAAATCCAAATAAAATGATTTACATTCAAGGCGATCGCGCAGCACCATACGGTAAGGTGGTGAATATTTTTGTTTTATTAAAGTCCAATGGTGTGGAAAAAGTTGCGCTATTAACCGAACCTGAAGGGGCGGCTCGTTAATGATTGGTTTTATGGTTCGACACCCCGTTGCAACATTTTTTTCGATTTTATTACATGTTGTGCTTGTCGCTTTGCTTACCATTGAGTGGACTGAACCTAGTGCAAGTATCAAAATATCTGCAACAAACTCAGAGGATTCTCAGCCCAATGCAGTTTCTGAGGTTCGCCAGATAGAGCCGCTTAAAACCTTTGCAGTTGATGCAAGCTTGGTTCAAGAAAAGCTTGAAAAAATTAGAGCTCAAGAAGCGGCTAAAAAACAAGAAAGCCAACAGTTAGAGGCTAAAACGCAACAAGAGCGTGCGCGTTTAAAAGAGTTGCAAAAACATCAGAAAATTGAGCAAGAAAAAGCAGAGAAGGCACGTAAGCAGGCCATTCAACAACGAGCAAAAACTGAGGCAGAACGCAGGAAAACAGAGCTGGAGCGCCAAAAAACAGAAGAAGCAAAACGCTTAGCAAAATTGGAAAGAAGCAAAGCTGAGGCTGAGAAAGTGAAGGCCAAAGAGGCTAGAAAAGCCGCAGAATTGGCTGAAAAAGAACGTTTAAAGTCCATTGAAAAATCCAAGCAGGCTGAAAAAATACGCTTACTTGAAGAGAAGAAAAAGCGGGCATTAGAAAAAGAGAATGCGGCAAAAGCAAAAGAGAACGAAGCATTAAAGAAAGCGCAAGAAAAAGCCAAAGCCACCGCTGCGCTGCAGCGTCAATTGGATGAGGAAGCAAGCGCACAACGTAAGGCTCAGAAGCGTAAGCAATTGGTGTCATTAAGAGAGAGCTATATCTCTGCGATTAGCGCTAAAGTCAGAGATAATTGGCGAACACCTGCTCGAATTTCTCCGAAAGCGGAGTGTGATTTGCAAATTATACAAACGCCCAAAGGAAATGTAACCAGTGTTAAGATATTGAACTGTAATGAGTTTGCCACCAAGCAATTTAAAGTTGCCGCAGAAAAAGCAGTTTACCGTTCGGAGCCGTTACCTAAACCGCCTGTTAAAGAGCTATTTGAAAGAAAAATTACATTTGAATTTAAACCTTAAAGAAAAAAACATTTATGATTTTAAAATTTAAAAATACTGTTCAACCATTATGGAACTTTATGTTTCAAGTGATCTCTCAAATTAAGGCTAAGGTCGTATTTGTTTTAATGTTTGTCTTAATTTCTCCCCCCCTATGGGCAGGGCTTACAATTGAGATCAGTGAGGGGTATGACAATGCGATTCCAATTGCGGTTGTGCCCTTTGGATTTGAACAGCAGGCGGGTGGAAACTCACAAGGTGGTAATACGCCAGCAAACAAAGCGGCTCCTGTCGATTTAGCTCAGGTTATCTCGGCTAACTTACGACGCAGTGGTCAATTTAAGCCGTTATTAAATTCATCCTTGCCAAGCCAGCCTTCGAACGTTGATGACATTATATTTAGACAGTGGCGTTCATTGGATGTAGATAACATGCTGATTGGTAAATTGGTTGACCAAGGCGGAGGGTTTTACCAAGTGGATATGCGCTTTATGGATGTATTGCGTAAGAAACAAGTGCTAGGCAAACGTTGGAATAAAGTACCTAAAGAAAATTTGCGCCAAATAGCGCATCAAATTAGTGACTTGATCTATGAAGAGTTGACGGGGGTTCGAGGGGCATTTAATACTCAAATTGCTTACGTTACCCTGCGTAAAAAAAATAAAAAACGGCACTATACCCTAGAAGTTGCGGATTCAGACGGGTTTAACGCACAAGCCATTTTAAAATCAACCCAGCCAATTATGTCGCCAAGCTGGTCGCCCGATGGTCAAAAATTGGCGTATGTTTCGTTTGAAAATGGGCGTTCAGAGGTGTTTGTTCAGAGTTTAGATGGGGCGTATCGCCATAAGATGGCAAGTTTTAAGGGCATTAATAGCGCCCCTTCATGGTCACCTGATGGCAAAAAACTGGCATTAACCTTATCGAAAAATGGCAGTGCTGATATTTATACGATGGATATAAAAAGCAGAAAACTAAAGCGATTAACTAAGAAATGGTCTATTGAAACGGAAGCGATTTGGGCACCTAATGGACGGTCATTATTTTTTAACTCAGATCGACGTGGACAGCCTCAAATATTTCAAGTTTTTTTAGACACCTTGGAAATTCGCCGAGTTACTTTTGAAGGTCGATACAATGCAAACCCTGAAATTTCTCCAAACGGTCGTTACTTAGCAATGGTGCACGGGCAAGGCGGATTTAATATTGGGTTGTTGGATTTGCATACCGATGAATTTAATGTATTAACAGATACGTTTTTAGATGAATCGCCAAGCTTTGCGCCCAATGGTGAGATGATCTTATATGCGATGAACCGTAAAGGAAAAGGTCAGTTGGCGGTGGTGGCTATTGATGGCAATACCTCGCAAATACTAAAAGTAAAAAATGGTGAAGTGAGAGAGCCTGCTTGGGGGCCTTTTTTAACAAATAAATAGAGTATTTTCAAAAAAAATAAATAGGTAAATAATCATGTTTCAATTTAAAAAACTGTATTTAGTGGCGGGAGTCACTTCGGTAATCACCTTGCTTGGTGCGTGTAGTTCCCCACCTGAATATGCGACGAAAGGCACGGATCTTGATGTGATTGTAGATACCGCACCAGGCGTTCATGATGGTGACGGGTATGGTTCAGAATCAGGTTCTGGCGTTGAAATGTTGCCATTAAACCGTGCAGGTCAAGATTTTAGTGACGGTGCTTTAGAAGGCGAGGGTGGAGATCCCATGGCTGATTTTCAAGAGATTGAAGGGGTTGAACCGGTGATCTATTTTGGATTAAACCAATATGAATTGAATGATGAAAATACTAGGCTTGTTAAGCATTTTGCACAAGAGATGCTTAATAATGAACGATTAACGGTTAAGATTAAAGGCCATACTGATGAACGAGGCACGCCAGAATATAATTTGGCACTGGGCGAAAGACGAGCTAAAGCTGTGGCAGAAGCGATGATGTTACATGGTATAGGGCTGTCTCGTATTGAAGTCATTAGTTACGGTGAAGAGATGCCTGTTGAGGTTGAGAGCAACGAAGCAGCATGGCAACAAAATCGTCGTGTTGAATTGGAAATTCGTTAATTATTTTTATTTGATATTTTTGTAACAAATAAGGTTTAAGGGTTGTTGTTTTCATGGTGAGCAGGGCAAATAAGTTTTTTCTATTAGGTTCGGTTGTGTGTGTGTCATGGGTGATGTTATCCAGCCCCATTGTTTTTGCCGCAACGCCTTCACCATCCGTTGAGGATCGGCTACAACGTATTGAGCGAATTATTGAGAACCCTGTGCTGTTACAGCTCAGTAGGCGTCTTGGAGAACAACAGCGTGAAATACAAGATTTGCAAGATCAGATTGATTACTTAAAACGTGATTTACGTAAAGTAAATCGCGTTGCGGATAAACGGTATAAAGAGAGTGATGACCGTTTAAGCCATTTAGAAAATGCAACAGAAGAGCTGGCGAATCAAGCTCCCATTGTGGATTCAAAAATAGAAAATGATGCGCTGGAGAACAAAACCGACTCTAACATGGACTATGATGAAGGGGGGGGAGAAAAAAATGCTCAAAAAGAGACAGGCAAAGCAGAGGGCGTTGATACCACAGAGCATGCGTTAACCCCTGTTAAAACACACCCCGCGACCAGTAAAGAGCAAGCGACCTATCAATTAGCGTTTGCACTCATAAAAAAAGGGCAGTATGGTGCCTCTATTAAAGCATTTAATTCATTTTTAGAACGCTATCCGAGCAGCGAACTTGCAAGCAACTCCGCTTACTGGATGGGCGAGGCGCACTACATTCAAAAAGATAACCAAGCCGCCTTAAAAGCGTTTAATATTGTAATTAAGCGCTATCCTAGCTCATCTAAAACAGCGGATGCCATGTTGCGAGCAGGTGACTGTTTAGAAAACTTAAAGCAGTTGAAAAAAGCGAAAGAGATGTATAATCAATTGATTACACGTCATCCCAATGCTCACGCAGCAGAAAAAGCCATAAAACGTTTAGAAAAACTGTAGTTATGTCTCAAAATCAAAATATACGTCAAAAAATATCCCCCCCCTCTAAAAAAGCTATCATTTTACTGTCAGGTGGGCTGGATTCAGTTACGGTACTTGCCATTGCTAAGTCACAAGGGTATGAATGCCATACCATTAGTTTTGATTATGGGCAACGTACACGCTCTGAGCTTGTTGCAGCCGCCAAGCTCTCTCAATCTATGGATGCGGTTTCGCATCGTGTAATGGATGTAAATATGGGGCAAATTGGGGGGTCTGCTTTAACAGATTTTCAAATTGATGTGCCGACAGAGGGGGTTGAAAAAAATGAAATTCCCGTGACCTATGTGCCAGCGCGTAACACCGTGTTTTTATCGTTTGCCTTAGCGCTTTCAGAGGTGTTGGATGCGAATGATATTTTTATTGGTGTGAACGCGGTGGATTATTCAGGCTACCCCGATTGTCGTCCCGATTACATAGATGCCTATGAAAAAATGGCAAACTTAGCTACTCGTGTGGGTGTGGAAGGAAAAAAACTGCGTATTCAAACGCCCTTAATGACGTTAACAAAAGCAAAAATTATACAAAAAGGCCTTGCTTTGGGAGTCGATTACAGTCTAACCGTGTCATGTTATCAAGCGGATGAGTTGGGTCGAGCTTGTGGTGTTTGTGATGCTTGTCGTTTACGAAAACAGGGCTTTTCTGAAGCAAGCGTGAGTGATTCAACACGTTATCAGGTTTAAATGAACGTGGTGAAGCTTGATGGTTATAACGTATATAAAAAACAGGCTGTGTTTTTTTATATACGGCTCAGTGAGTGGTTACATTTTTTTATATAGAAAACACTTGCACACAGCGTTAAGGCTTGTATAATACGCCACATTCCAGCGAGGGTCGTTAGCTCAGTTGGTAGAGCAGTTGGCTTTTAACCAATTGGTCGAGCGTTCGAATCGCTCACGACCCACCATTTTTAAAATGGCGCAAATATTTTTGGAATACTCTATCAGGGTCGTTAGCTCAGTTGGTAGAGCAGTTGGCTTTTAACCAATTGGTCGAGCGTTCGAATCGCTCACGACCCACCATATTTTAAACCCACGTTACTTTAAGAAATTACGTGGGTTTTTTTATGCCTAAAATTTATTGCATGTTAATCCACTTGACGCGAGCATTCTATGTTTTAATTAGAGCTTCGTTAATTATGCTTAATTAAAAAATAAGAGAAAATGTTGTGAGCCGTTCCATTAAAGTTTGTTCTATTTTTATTTTACTATCTTTTATTACACTGAGCCTTAGTGGGTGTGGGGAAGGGGATGATTTTCAAAGGTTGATTGCAAAGATATTTCCTGATGAGGATGATGATAACGGAACAGATTTGCCTACTCCAACGAGTATATCGACCGATTATAAATTGATTATTAATGCAGAAGATTTGATTAACAGCAGTAATACGGGGAGTGTTTCAGTTGGTATTTTAGATGATGGTTTTAGGACTAGCCATATTGAATTATCAGATCGTTTGGTGGTGCAGCAGGGGTACGATGATATTACTATTAATAATGATTTTTTGAGAGGTGATAATGGTGACGCTTGGAGCTGGGCAAATCACGGTACCGGCGTTGCAGGAATGGCTTTGGGCAAAGATTCGGGTATTGCTCCACAAGCAGAAGCCGTGACTTCGTTAAATCGAAGTTTGGCGGATTTTTTTGATGCCAAAGAATATTTTGATAGCTTTAACAAAGATGAAACTGGGCGTTTTATTGACAGTGCGACTAACGAACAAATTTGTGTACAACATATTTATTTGGATAGTGCAGAGCCTTCAGAACGAAGGTGGTTTCCTTGGTGTGTTAGTTTTTCAGTGTATCAAATTGAAAAAATGACGAAGGTTGCTAATTTTGATATGCCAGCGGTCACTTTGAGTTCAACGATTCCTTTTGGTCATTATCAGCGGGGTATTGACCTCTCATTTGATCAGGCAAAATGGGACGATGGAAGTTACGAAGCGGATTGGAATCGCGCCAATTTAGTGGAATTTAACAAGTTGTATTTTTATGACTACAATAGCAGTTACGATAAAATACAAAATTTATTAGCCACCAATGATTTAGTTATTGTTTTGGCGGCAGGAAATGATGGGCTAAATATGACTAATAGGCAGGTTTCTGATTGGGAAGCACTAAAAAGAAGCTCATCCAATCCCTTGGCACAAGAGATTACCAATGTGTTTTTTGACCCTGATATTGATGAAAATGATAATGGTGTGATTGAGGACAATGAAAAAGGTATTACAAAAGGATTGTTATTTGTTGGTGCATTAAATCCGTCAAAGGAACTGGCTTGGTATAGTAATTTTCCTGGTAGTTCGGTTGAAGTTCAATCACGGTTCATTGTTGCCCCAGGTGATTTACGGGTCGCATGGCCATCTTTAGGTGAGGAAGGCTATTTAAATAAAAGTGGAACGTCTTATGCGGCGCCACTTGTTTCGGGTGCCATTGCGTTGCTTAAAGTAAATCATCCATCAAAAACGGCACGAGAAATTGCCGATGCTATTTTAGCCACGGCATCCAAAGACATTCCAGATTACAGTGCTGATCAGCACGGGCAAGGGTTGTTGGATGTAGAGGCAGCGAATTTGCATTTGAATTAAACCTAATATTAATTTAACTCACTCGCTCTATCGCACTAATTAGTTTGCTTGGGTTAAAGGGTTTTACAATCCAGCCCGTTGCTCCAAGTCGCTTGCCCTCTGCTTTCATCTCTTCGCTCGCCTCAGTGGTGAGCATGAGGGTAGGAGTGTACTTTCCATTTGGGTGCTGGCGCAGTTTTTCTAAAAACTCCAATCCCGTCATGACGGGCATGTTTATGTCCGATAAAATCACATCGAATTTTTGTTTTTCTACGGCTTGTAACCCCTCTAAGCCATTTTCTGCAAAGGTGAGTTCGTAGTGTTCTCGTAATACCTGATTGACCAGTTTTCGTAATGAACGTGCATCATCAACATAAAGTACTTTTTTCATATGCGAACCGCGTTTTTATTTATTATTGGAAAAGTGTAGCTCAAAAAAGAAATGGAAGCGTTTTTATCTGCTGTTTTTAGGAATAATACGAACTAATCGACTTTAATAGGTGAAAGACGGGGGCGAGGTTGGTATTATAAGCACTATTTATAATTATCGTCGTAAGCACAAAGGAAATTGCATGTTACAAAGTATTCGTGATCGCGCTCAGGGATGGATCGCTTGGGTGATTGTCGGATTGATTATCTTAACATTTGCACTATTTGGTATTGACCAATACGCACGTGGGGATAAAGCAGTAATCGTGGCTGAAGTGAATGGCCAAGACGTGACGGGAAATGAGTTTTTAACTTTGTATCAACGTCAAAAATCACGCCTTGAAGAGCAATTTGGTGACATGTATGACCAAGTGGTTGACGACGAAGTGTTGCGTTTACAGGTACTGGATGCGTTGGTTGAATCGGAGTTGATGCGTCAGTGGGCGATGAAGAATGACATGCTGATTACCGATCAGCAGTTAGCAGCGGCCATTCATTCAGCAGAAGTATTTCAGCAAGACGGTAAATTTTCGGACAAAATTTACGAAGATGTCTTGATGCGTAACGGAATGAACATAGCACGCTTTGAGCACGAGCAGCGTCAATATTTATTGGAAGGGCAGTTTTTTGCTTTAACCATGATGGGCAGCTTTGCCACTCCGTTTGAAGTGGAGCAGTTGGCTAAGTTACAAGGTCAAGAGCGTGAGATTAGTTACTTGCGTATTGACCAACGTCCATTTCTAAAAACAGCTAAGGTTTCTGAGCAGGCGATTAAAGCGGCGTACGATGATGAGTTAGTTCGTTATGTTGAGCCAGAAAAAATATCTGTGGATTATATTGATGTTTCTCAAACCGAAATTGCAAAAACCATTGAGGTTACGGATGCGTTAATTCAAGCGTATTATGATGAAAATAAAGCATTGTTTACTTTGCCTGAAAAACGTCATGCGAAGCATATTTTGATCTCTGTTGAAGCCGATACTGATGATGCAAAAGCAGCGGCACTGGATACTGTTGCTGAAGTGCAGGCGAAGTTAGCCGCTGGCGAAGCGTTTGAAGCGTTGGCTAAAACCTATTCTAAAGATCCAGGTTCGGCCAGTTCAGGTGGCGATTTGGGCACGTTTGAACAGGGCATGATGGTGCCAGAGTTTGATGAGGTGGTTTTTGTTCTGGAAGTCGGGCAAGTGAGTGAACCCGTAAAAACCGATTTTGGTTACCATATAATTAAACTGGAAGACATTGAGGCGAAGCAAACACAACCGTTAGAAACGGTAAAAGCGGATGTGATTGAACAGTATAAAATGGAACAGGCTGAGCGTCAGTATTTTGATTTGCTTGAGCAGTTAACCACCATTGCGTATGAGCAATCGGACAGTTTAGAGCCCGCCTCTGATGCCGTTG
>JAMOLY010000077.1 GCA_027068835.1 Thiomicrorhabdus sp.
GATATTGGCGGTGGAACCACTGATATTGCGGTTTTTCAGAACGGAGCCATTCGACATACCGCCGTAATTTCTGTGGCAGGAGATCAGGTTACGAATGACATTGCGGTTGCATTTAGAACGCCAACCCAAGCCGCCGAAAAAATTAAAAAACAGTATGCATGCGCTCTGCCTCAATTGATAGACAAAGACGAAGAGATAGAAGTGCCGAGTGTGGGAGACCGTCCTGCACGTTGTTTATCAAGACGTACACTGGTTGAAGTGGTTGAGCCAAGATATGAAGAGCTGTTTCAGTTGATTCAGGCAGAGTTACGCAGTGCTGGATTTGAAGATATTTTGGCCGCTGGGGTTGTCTTGACGGGAGGAAGTTCTTTGGTTGATGGTGCGGTTGAACTGGCTGAGGAGGTATTTCACATGCCCGTTCGACTTGGGTATCCACAAGGTGTGAGTGGTTTAACCGAAGAAGTAAACAGCCCTTCGTTTGCCACTACGGTGGGGTTATTAATGTACGCAAAAGAGCATTTTGGCGGCGTTTTACATGAAGCGCCTGAAAAAACAAAATCACTGGGTGTGATGGACATTTTTGATCGAATGCGAAACTGGTTTAAGTCGAGTTTTTAATGGCTCTAATGCAAAAGTAGCTTAACGAGTTATGTTAAAATACTTTTTTAAGATGATCTATACAACACAGTTGGAAAGCCCTTGAATCAGAGAACCGTTGCAAATCAAATTAAAGCCAAAGGCATTGGGTTACACACAGGACACGAGTCGGTGATGACATTAAAGCCTGCGCC
Organism: Thiomicrorhabdus sp.; assembly: GCA_027068835.1. Lineage (GTDB taxonomy): Bacteria > Pseudomonadota > Gammaproteobacteria > Thiomicrospirales > Thiomicrospiraceae > Thiomicrorhabdus. Next base: position 792 of record JAMOLY010000077.1, read on the forward strand.
AGTGAATACTGGGGTGGTTTTTCGTCGAATTGATTGTGATCCTGTGGTTGAGTTTAAAGTTTCTCCTGATATTGTCGGGGAGACTATGCTGTGTACAACCATTGTAAAAAAACAGCACAATCAAACCGTTAAAATTGCGACCATTGAGCACTTAATGTCAGCCATTGCAGGCATTGGAATCGACAACCTTTATATTGATATTACCTCAGATGAAGTGCCCATTATGGATGGCAGTGCGTCTCATTTTATTTTTTTATTACAGTCCGCAGGCATTAAAATACAGAATGCGCCTAAAACTTTTGTCAGAATTTTAAGCTCAATTCGTGTTGGAAATGATAAAGGCGGTTTTGCTGAATTTACGCCCCATAACGGTTTTCGATTAAATTTTTCAATTGACTTTGAGCACCCCGCATTTCAAACCACGGCTGAAAAAATGACGTTAAACTTTTCATCAACCTCGTATTTTAAAGAAGTAAGTCGTGCACGTACCTTTGGATTTATGAAAGACATGGAAATGCTACGTGCTAAAAATTTAGGACTGGGCGCGAGTTTACAAAATGCCATTGGCTTGGATGATGAAGGTGTAATGAATGCCGAAGGTTTGCGGAATAAAGATGAGTTTGTACGCCATAAAATTTTAGATGCGGTTGGTGATTTATACATGCTGGGTCACCCCATTGTAGGTGAATTTACCGCGCATAAGTCGGGACACGCATTAAATAACCAACTGTTACGTGCCTTAATGGAACAAAAAGATGCGTTTGAGTTGATAACCTATGAAAATGATGGCAATCAGCCTATTCGGTATGGCAGCAGTAAAGTTTTGTTGTAGTATTAAAATAGCTGGTTGTCTTAGAAAGTAGACCCCTATAAATTAGGGGTTTTTTTTGGCTCGAAGACTGAGCTTATTCAGTGCTTTTTTAAGACCGTCTGAAGGCACTTGTTCGCTTAATTGTTGCATATCAATTGCGTCTTGATCGCTGGGGTAACTGGTGACTTGCCACTCTTTTTTAGTTGCCGTGGGTTGAAGAACCACTTTTACCTTAACGCGGTTAAGCTCTAAATGCGGAAAATGCTCTTGAAAAATACCCAGTAGAGTTGGTTCATAAAACCGTAGTTGAGTGGCCCAAATATTGTCATCAATTTGTAAAATAAGCATCTGCTGTTCAAAGCTTACCCCAATTAAATGGGGTTGCAGAGTTTTGGGAAGGGTGTCTTGCCCAACCTCAAGCAACGCTTGATACAATTGTGCGCTTTCGAGTAGAGTGTTGAGTGCGCCACGGGCTTGATTTAGTAGAGGTTTCATGCAGATATTATCTATGGATGTGGTAGAATATTTTGTTATTTTATCGCATTATTGCGAAGGCACGCATAAAATATGCTGTTGTATCACTTTTAAGTTGTTTAAATTTTAAATCGGAAAATACCTTTAATGGCCCTTAAATTCTTTCAAAAAATCTTTGGCAGTCGTAATGAGCGAATGCTTAAGCAGTATCGTAAAAGCGTACAAGTAATTAATGAACTCGAAGCTGGAATGGCCGCCTTAACGGACGAGCAGCTACAGCAAAAAACGCCCGAATTAAAGGCTGCGGTTGCCGCAGGAAAAACCTTGGATGAATTGCTACCAGAAGCTTTTGCCGTGGTTCGAGAAGCGGGTAAACGTGTGTTTGGAATGCGCCATTATGATGTGCAATTGATTGGCGGTATGACACTGCATGAAGGCCGAATTGCAGAGATGCGTACAGGGGAAGGAAAGACTCTGGTTGCAACCTTACCTGTTTATTTAAACGGTTTATCGGGCGAAGGTGTTCATGTTATTACCGTAAACGACTACCTTGCCAAGCGTGATTCGGAGTGGATGGGTAAACTGTTTGAGTTTTTAGGCTTATCAACGGGGGTTATTTTAAGCGGCC
>JAMOLY010000078.1 GCA_027068835.1 Thiomicrorhabdus sp.
GACAAAATGGTTGAGATGAGTGTCGATATGGCCGATACCCCTATGATGGCGCGTACCCACGGCCAACCCGCCTCGCCCACCACCGCTGGTAAAGAGTGGGCGAATGTTGCCTACCGTTTACAACGTCAAGCCAAACAACTGATGAACGTGCAAATCATGGGTAAAATCAATGGCGCAACGGGTAACTATAACGCCCATCTTGCCGCCTATCCAGAGGTTAACTGGTATGAGCTGTCTGAGCAATTTGTCTTAAACTTAGGACTGGCTTGGAACCCATACACCACTCAAATTGAACCACATGACTACATTGCCGAATATTTTCACGCCATGGCTCGCTTTAACACGATTGTGATTGATTTTGATCGCGATGTTTGGAGCTACATCTCCGTTGGTTTCTTCAAACAAAAAACGGTAGCAGGTGAAATTGGCTCTTCCGCTATGCCACATAAAGTAAACCCCATTGATTTTGAAAACTCCGAAGGAAACTTAGGATTGGCAAACGCCATTTTTGAACACCTTGCAATGAAACTGCCTATTTCAAGATGGCAACGTGACTTAACCGACTCCACCGTATTGCGTAATCTAGGGGTAGGAGTGGCTCACACCATTATTTCACTGCAAGCCACTATGAAAGGCTTAAGTAAATTAGAAGTCAACGCACAAGCGATGGCAAACGACCTAGACAGCAATTGGGAAGTACTGGCCGAAGCGATTCAAACCGTCATGCGCCGTCACGGGTTTGAAAAACCTTACGAAAAATTAAAAGATTTAACCCGTGGTCAACGCGTCAACCAAGAGATCATGCAAAACTTTGTAGACAGCTTAGAAGGCCTGCCTGAAGAAGCCAAACAAAACCTGCGTGACATGATTCCTGCAACCTACACAGGAAACGCCGCCAATCAAGCCAGCAACATTGAACTGGCAATCACCATGTTAAAAGGGCGGTAAAATTTTCTCCCCCCCCCTATCAACCCCACGTTATCTCATCATAATAACGTGGGGTTTTTTATTTCCCCCCTCCTTTTTAAATCGACTCAAGGCACACGTATGATTCAATTTAACGACACCACCTTAAAAACCTTTTTAACCGAATTCTGGCAAAAAAAACCACTGGTTCTGCGCAACGCCCTGCCTGACTTTGAAAACTCAATTTCAGCCGAAGAGTTGGGTGGGCTTTCACTTGAAGAGGAGGTAGAGAGCCGCATCGTGATTCAACAAGGCGAAAAAGCCTACCAACTACTCAAAGGGCCTTTTACACAAGCAACCTACGAAACACTGCCTGACACCAATTGGACACTCCTCGTTCAAGGCATGGATCGTTTGATCCCCGAGGTGGCGGATGTCTTAAATGATTTTGATTTTCTGCCACGTTGGCGAATCGACGACATTATGATTAGCTACGCGGTGAAAGGCGGCAATGTCGGCCCTCATTTTGATCATTACGATGTTTTTTTACTGCAAGCGGCAGGCAAACGAAACTGGAAGCTGACCTCACAAGACTGCTCAATCGACAACTACATTCAGGGCGTCGATTTACGTTTAATGGAAACCTTTAAGGTGGAAGAGGAGTTTACCTTTGAAGCAGGCGATATTCTCTACATTCCCCCCAAATGGGGACACCACGGCGTAGCACTGGATGATGAGTGTATCACCTACTCCATTGGTTACCGCAGTTATCAAGGTCAAGAGTTATGGGACAGCTTTGGCGATCACTTATCTGAAATGGGTGCTTTCAAAACAAACTACCAAGATCCTATTTGGCCAGAAAACCTCAACCCCGCAGAAATTACCGATGCCGCCACAACACAGGCGCAGACCCTATTACAAAGCGTTTTAAACGATCATAATCAACTCAAAACATGGTTTGGCCGCTTTGCAACACAACTCGACCAACAAGCCGCACAACAGCTTCCTGAGCCATTAACAGAAGCAGAAACCCCCTCTATTGAAGACTTTATGGGCGCGATGCAAGTAGAAGCTAGTCTCATAAAAGACCCCGTTTGTCGCTTTGCCTACAGCACAATCAAACAACCAGACGGTAAAGAAAAAAGCTTGCTATACATTAACGGTGCTATTTGGGAAACGTTTCATGTCTCCCCCCAATTTATCATTCAACTCGCCAATCAATCTTTCTTAACTCAAGAAGAGATCATGCAAGCCTGTGAAAATGAATACAATCAAGCCCTTCTCTTTGACCTTTGGAAATTGCAATACCTTATTTTTATTGATCTCAACCCGTTTCTTCGTGCTATAAACACTTAAAACATGCCTTAATTACCATTAAAACACAAACCAAACTTACTAAGCGTCACAACTATGAAATAAAATTGTCATAAAATCATAGCTTTACATTAGCATAAGCTTAGTCTATAATGAGCCAATAAAACTAATAACAAGCATTGAAAGGAATTTATACCATGAAAAAAATATCACGAAATAAACAAAAAGATAAACTGCCATTAGCGGGATTATTTGGCTTAAAGCAAATAATGCTCGTTCCACTCTCCATCTTTGGAATCATCGCCTCAGTCACTAACATAATGATATACAGCGCGCTGTAATCCTCCCCTCCCCTAAAAAATCAAAACGGCTCATTCTTAAATGGGTCGTTTTTCAGTTAAATCCAAGTATTTTTCAATACTGTGAGATTACACCCTAATCCACAGATAGAAAATCTGTTTGTAGCGCAAGCCCCTGACGTGCCTAGCAAACGCACTTTTTTGAGTGCCCACTTGAGGAGTAGAAGACCTAACCACTACACTCCCGCCAACCAAATAGACCCCCCATAAAGCAAAGCCGCCAATCCAAACAACGTCACAATCCAAAACAGAAAGATCCAGCCAATGTGTAAAGGCTTTCTGATTAGCTTCAAAATAACCCAACTGATCGCTGTTAATACCAGTACAAAAAGCCACAATCGAACAATCAACATATTCCTATCCCTAATATCCCTATTAATTTTTTTAGTGAGATTATACTCTTTTTCCTTACTGGCCTTTTTCATATTTTTCAGGCGTCTTATCAGGGTAATTTTCAAAAAAACAGAGCTTTTACTCTAAAAATACAACTATTTTTCAGAAGATCCCCCATTAAAGCTTGACTTTTAAGTACGTTTAATCACTTATTCATTAAGACTTCCTACAAAATCTTAAGGGTTATCGCAACATTGAATAAAGTCCTCTAAAATCACTTAAGCATTCATTCTTGACTCCAAATTGCTTTTCGTCTGTAATAACTCTCAGGGTTAAACCCTACTATTTTAATAGTGCTTAGGAGAGTACATTATGAAAAATACAATTATTGCTCTGGCTGCGGCTGGATTCGTTACGTTTGGTACCGCTGCTCAAGCGGGTGATGTTGATGCTGGTAAAGCGGCCTACGCAACTTGTGTAGGTTGTCATGGTGCTAACGCTGAAGGTGGCGTTGGTCCTAAACTAGCAGGGCAAGCTACTGCGGACATCGTTAGCAAGCTAAACGACTACAAAGCAGGAAAACAGGTTGGCCCCATGACATCAATGATGGCACCAATGGCTGCGGGTCTTTCTGATGCAGATATTGCCAACATTGCGGCATACACTGCATCTCTATAATTTTTTTAGAGAGCATGTAAAAAACCGCCACCTATGGCGGTTTTTTTATACCCAATAAGTATATTCTATTTGCCTTTATTCTTAACCTCGTTTTAAATGTCAATTGATAAAACTTATTTTTAATCAAAAAAAGAGATTATAAAATCATGAAAAATACAATTATTGCACTGGCTGCGGCTGGATTAATAACTTTTGGTGTATCTGCTCAAGCAGGTGATGCAGCTGCTGGAAAAACCGCTTTTGCAACTTGCGTTGGTTGTCATGGTGCAAATGCTGAAGGCGGGGTTGGGCCTAAATTAGCAGGTCAAGCTGCTGCGGACATCGTAAGCAAACTAAATGACTACAAAGCAGGAAAGCAAATGGGGCCCATGACTTCAATGATGGCGCCAATGGCTGCGGGTCTTTCTGATGCAGATATTGCCAATATTGCAGCTTACACTGCTTCCCTCTAGTTTTTTAGAAGCCGCTAAAAAAACCGCTATTTAATAGCGGTTTTTTTTTACCTCTAGTTCTTGCTTTTACCGTTAGCAACCCTTTAGAATGATACCGTTAAAACATTCCGATCAAATTATGAGTATAACAATCATGAAAAAACTATTTATTGCATCCATTACAGCAACCCTTTTATTTTCCGCATCAGCTTATTCAAATGTTTCAAGCCATGCAGCACCCGCCATCGCCGCTTCTTGTGTAGGCTGTCACGGTGCTGACGGTAACAGTGTCGTACCCAACTTTCCTAAGTTAGCAGGACAGCATGCGGCTTACATTGAGAAGCAACTTAAAGATTTCCGTGGTGGATTTCGTAAAGATGCGACCATGGCGCCATTCGCTAAAAGTCTAACGGATGAAGACATTAAAGCGCTTGGTGCTTTTTACGCATCACAACCCGCTAAATAAAGACAAAAAATCGTATAACAAAAAAGGCGCCTTAATTGGTGCCTTTTTTATTTCAAATAACTATAAACTCTTACAACAATACTTTTTCTACTCCCCCCTCTTTCAAAGATTCTACAAACGTTTTCTGCCACTGATCTCCTAATACATTTTTAACCATTTCAACCACAATGTAGTCGGTTTTCAATCCCGTTTCACCTTCGTAACGATTCAGCCCTTGCTGACAAGCAGGACAAGAAGTTAAGATTTTTACATTGCCTTGTTTCGCTTTGGTTTCCCCTGTTAAGGCTTCTAGACCTTGCTTCAACTCTTCTCGCTTTCTAAAACGGAGCTGTGTTGCAATGTCAGGGCGTGCCGTCGCCAGCGTACCCGCTTCACTGCAACAACGATCCGACAATAGTACATCTTCTGTCTTTAACAGCTCTTTAGCAACCTGAGTACCGTCTTGGTGCTTCATTGGGTCATGGCAAGGTGCGTGGTATAAATATTTAACCCCTGTTGCCGAGTCCAGCGACAAACCTTTCTCTTGCAAGTACTCATGAATATCCAATAAACGACAATCTGGAAAAATACGTCCAAACTCATACTTTAATAGCTGATCCATGCACGTTCCACAAGAGACAATGACGGTTTTAATATCTAGGTAATTTAATGTATTGGCAACACGATGAAACAGGGCACGGTTTTCAGCCGTAATTTGTGCGCCCTTATCCGCTTGTCCCGCAGCCGTTTGAGGGTAACCACAGCACAAATAGCCAGGAGGTAGAACCGTCTTAGCGCCCGCTTCGGACAACATCGCGATGGTCGCCAACCCAATATCACTGAATAATCTTTCTGAGCCACAGCCAGGAAAATAAAAGACCGCATCCGACTCATCCGTAACCTTGTTAGGATCGCTAATAATCGGCACAATATTTGCATCTTCAAGCCCAAGTACCGCACGCAATGTTGGATTATTAGGCCCTGTGTTCAAAGGCTTACGTACAAAATTAATCACCTGTTGCTGTATGGGTGCAATTTTAGACGACTTAGGCGGAATATCGTTAACACGCCCCAGCAGCCCTAACGTTTTTGCCACCTTATGCGCCAAAGTAATCCCCGTCGCACTCCAACCAATCATGGTTTTTCGTAGCACCTTAATTAAGGCAGGGTTTTTAGCGTTTAGGAAAAACAACGCCAATTTAATCATAATCGACGAACGCTTTTGCCCCATATTGGTCAAAATATTTTTCATTCGAATCGACACATCACCAAAATCAATGTCCACGGGGCAAGGTGCTTCACACTTATGGCAGGTCGTACAATGGTCTGCGACATCATTCATTGCCTCAAAGTGCTGCAAAGAAATGCCTCGGCGCGTCTGCTCTTCGTATAAAAAGGCTTCAATCACCTGCCCCGTTGCTAAAATTTTATTACGTGGCGAGTACAATAAATTCGCTCTTGGAATATGCGTTTGGCAAACAGGCTTACATTTACCACAACGCAAACAATCTTTAATGTCATTGTTCAGCTCATCCAGCTCACTGGCTTCTAAGATAATCGCTTCTTGATTAACCAAACTTAACGAAGGTGTGTACGCATTATCCAAGCTGGAGCCTGGCATTAACTTGCCTTTATTAAACACCCCATTTGGATCCACTTTATGTTTATACTCAACAAAGCGTTCCACTTTATCCGCATCTAAATATTGGTACTTGGTCAGGCCAATACCGTGCTCACCAGAGATAACCCCTCCCAAACGCTTGGCAATTTTCATAATGCGATCCACCAAGGTTTCAGCCAAATGTACCATTTCATAGTTACCCGAATGCACAGGAATATTGGTGTGGATGTTGCCATCCCCAGCATGCATGTGCAGTGCTACAAACAGACGCGCACTGCGCAACTCTGCATGTAACTCATCCAAGCGTGCCAACATCGGTTCAAAATCATGTCCCATAAAGGTGTCGTGCATAAATTGCTTCACCTCTTGACGCGATGACACCAAAATTTTTCGTTTCAAAAACAACTCTAAAATTGTTTCATCTGGCTGAATGGCATCAAACTCACTATCAGGAAGATACGCTAAATACTCCGTTGCGGGCTGATCCAAATTGGCCAACAGAGTTGTCCAGCGTGTACGAACCGTCTGCAAGTGCGTTAAGGTTGAGGCAACTTTATCTTTAAAAAAAGCGGTGGGGCCTTGTGCATCTTCAAAATCATCTTCTTGACTAAACTCTGAAATATCACCCGAAAAATAGGCTTCATGCGCCGTTAAAATATCGAGTTTGTTTTTAATCGACATCTCAATATTAATTTTTTCAATTTCACGGTTGTATTCATTCAGATTTTTTAATGGAATAACCACATCTTCATTAATCTTAAACGCATTGGTGTGTGCCGAAATGGCGGCGGTACGAGAACGATCTAACCAAAAACGTTTTCGTGCCTCACTTGAGACGGCAATAAAGCCTTCTGCATCGCGTTTATTGGCCAACTCAACAATATCCGTACAGGTTTTTGCCACTTCAAAACCATTTTCACCACAAATGTCCGCCAATAAAATCATTTTAGGCAACTCTTTACGATTGGCTTTAGTGTTGTATTTCACGGCTCGAATATAGCGATCGTCTAAATGCTCTAAGCCGGCAAGAAGAATGCCCTCTTTTTTCTTAGATTCAACGTAATCAATGATCTCTTCAATAGCTGGCACAGCCAAACTTAAATCGGTTCCAAAAAACTCAAGACACACGGTACGAGTATGGCTCGGCATACGATGCACAATAAAACGGCTGGAAGTGATTAATCCATCACAACCCTCTTTTTGAATCCCAGGCAATCCGCTTAAAAACTTATCGGTCACATCCTTACCCAAGCCCGCTTGTCGAAAAGCAGAACCTGGAACTTCTAAGCGTTGCGTTTCACCAATTTGATTTTTGCCCTGCTTTTCGAAACGACGAATGTCAAAAATAACTATTTTTTGATCCTGCAATTTCCCCAAATTATGATTGACACGCTCCACTTCAAGCCACTGAGCATCAGGTGTAACCATTCTCCAAGAAGCCAAATTATCCAGCGTAGTGCCCCAAAGAACCGCTTTTTTCCCCCCCGCATTCATTGAAATATTACCTCCAATGGTGGAGGCATCTTGCGAAGTGGGATCCACCGCAAAGACATAGCCCGCACGTTCAGCTTGTTCAGACACTCGACGCGTCACCACACCCGCGCCTGTTTTTACCGTCGCAACTTTACCAATCTGAGGCAGTTCAACCTGTTCAACCAGCCCTAAATATTCTAATTTTTCGGTATTAATCACGGCGGTCGTTGGGTGTAATGGAATCGCCCCCCCCGTGTACCCCGTTCCTCCACCACGCGGAATGATCGTGAGTTCAAGATCAATACAAGCTTGCACCATCTCAATCACTTCTTGCTCGGTATCAGGAGTTAATACCACCAACGGCAACTCAACACGCCAATCCGTTGCATCCGTTGCATGGGAAACCCTTGCCAAGCCACTAAAATCAATGTTGTCTTCACGACTGATTTTTTTAAAGCGTTTTTTAACCTTCGCTCTTAAGCGAACTTGTTCAGGAAACCATGCCGCAAAGACATCCACGGCATCACACATAGCGCTCAATAATTTCGCCGCCACTTCATTACCGTTTAAACGCTTTTCAACCTCTTTTAAACGGTGGTTCAAAGCATCAACCAACGCCTTACGCCGTTTAGGGTTTTGGATTAAATCATTTTGAATATAAGGATTGCGTGAAATGACCCACATATCTCCCAGCACTTCAAAAATCATTCTAGCAGAACGCCCTGTGTTACGTGACTCGCGTAAAGATTGAATCACCTGCCAGCAAGATTCCCCTAAAAAGCGCAACACAATTTCTTTATCTGAAAAAGAGGTGTAGTTATAAGGAATTTCTCGAATGCGTTTTATTGGATTCTGACTCATGATTGACCTAATTTTTTATAACAATGGTTTATAACAACAGGAGGGGGGGGAGAAAAATTACTGTTTCAAAAATTAACGACGTTTTGCTTGTTTTTTCTTTTTCTTCGCTTTAAATTGCTCGTCATCACCGCCTCGTTTTTTACGGTGAAGTTGCTTATTTTTTCGACCTTCAAATGGATTTACGGTCGTTTTAAATTCAATCGTAACAGGTGTACCCACCCATTTAAATGCTTTACGAAAAACATTCATTAAATATTTAACATACGCTTGTGGCAATCTATCGACCTGATTCCCATGAACAATGACTCTAGGAGGGTTTAACCCGCCCAAATGTGCATAGCGCAACTTCACTCGACGCCCTGAAATAAGCGGGGGCTGATGGTCTAATACAGCCTGCTCTAACACTCGGTTTAAATCGGAGGTCGATACACGTTTAAAGGCGGCTAAATGTACGGCATTGACGGTTTTAAAAAGATCTCCAACGCCAGTTCCGTGCAGGGCTGAAATCAGGTGTTGTTTGGCGTAATCAGCAAAAGAGAGTCTAAAACTCAGTTCATGCTTCACTTTTTGACGCTGATCGGCATCTAAATTATCCCACTTATTAACCGCTAAAACCAAACCTCTGCCTGACTCAATAGCCAAACCAAGTAAAGTAAGGTCTTGGTCGGTTAACCCTTCCGATCCATCAATGACTAAAATCACCACATGCGAATCACCCATCGCTTCAATGGCTTTTACAATACTAAATTTTTCAACTTTCTCTTTAATATTTTTGCGACGACGAACCCCTGCGGTATCAATTAAGGTGTACTCTTGACCGTCACGTTCAAATGGCACAAAGATACTGTCTCTTGTCGTACCAGGCAAATCAAATGCCACCACCCGCTCTTCACCAATCATGCGATTAATCAGCGTGGATTTGCCCACATTTGGGCGACCAATGACCGCAACACGAATGCCAGGGTGATCGTCTAAATCGGTTTCATCCGATGCTTCAGCTTGCGGCAATTCGCCTAATATTTTATCAATACAATCGGCAACATTATCCCCATGTGCAGAGGAAATAGCCAAAGGCTTACCTAAACCTAATTGAAAAAAGTCAGAAGTAGCGACATCATGGTCAAAACCTTCCGCCTTATTAACGACTACTTGAATGGGCTTATCAAACAAACGAAGGTAGTTGGCAATTTGCTCATCCGCAGGCACCAATCCTTGACGACCGTCCACCAAAAACACAACAGAATCAGCCTCTTCTAACGCAGACTTTACCTGTCCCGCCATAAGAGGGTCTACCCCTTCATCCTCTCCGCTTAGCCCGCCTGTATCCACTACAATATAAGGATAACTGCCTAATCGACCTGTCCCGTATTGACGATCTCGTGTCAAACCAGGAAAATCGGCCACAATCGCATCACGCGAACGGGTTAAACGATTAAATAAAGTAGATTTTCCAACATTTGGACGCCCTACTAAGGCAATAACGGGTTTACTCACTGTCTAGGATTACCTGTGTTTATCGTAACGACTCAGCTTGAAAATTATCAGAGCTATTACTCTACATATTGACTACTCGCTGAGTAGTTACTATTTATCTAAGTTCAAAAATGGTTTTACCCGAATCCCCAAATAGAAATGCGAATTAGAGTGCAAGCAATTCACTATGCGCGTCAAGGGTTTGCGCTGTAAACGTATTTACTATCTAAGGATTTGGGTTTTAGACTATTCTGAGTGCTCTTTTTTAAAAAGGGTTAAATTGGAAGGTTCAACATCATACTGGGTAATAACACCGCCATCGTCCAATACCGTCAGTTGCTTGCCGTCCACTTTTAGTCGTAAAATTCGATTACCGTCGCCGTATTCATTGCTGCGCTTTACCCGTGCAGTCTCGGTGCCTTGCACTCGATTAATCCAGTGCAGATATCCCCAACTGTCCGAAACCAATAAATCGTCTTGATAAAACATTAAATCGGCAACTTGACGACTTTTAAGGGCGGCTTGCGTCCACAACAGTGCCCCACTGAATAAATCAAACGCATATAAAACATCAGTATCGTTTACGACATAGATTCGATCGCTGTCCACCACAAAATCACGATAACCAGAAAGAGGTTTTTCAAAAAAAGACTTGCCGCTCAATGGATTGAGTGCAACCAACTTACCATGATAGCCCAAAGCGATTAAACGCCCTTCTTTCATGACCAAACTGGCCTGAATGTCCACAATACGTTCAAGATCGGTACGCCCTTTGGGGGTTGCAATTTTGGTTTCCCACAATAAGGTACCTGAGCTTGCCGAAAGCGCTTGAATCATGCCACTCTCCCAAGCCACATACAGTACTTCTTCGCTGTATAATACAGCAGGAGCCCCACGTAAAGAGAGCTTAGGCATCTCATGCTCAACAATCCAAATAATTTCGCCCGTATTTGCATCAACCGCATACAATTTACCATCAACCGTTCGGGTAAATATTCGTTGTTGCGCAATCACAGGATAACTCATCACTTCACTGGAGAGCTGAGTTTGCCATTTTATCTGAGCATTGGCCGCCGATAATGAAATCAATAACCCCTTTGCCGTACCAAGCACCAGTTGATTGCCTTGCTTAGCGGGGCCAGACACCACTTCCGAAGCAAATTTAACTTGCCACGCCACCTGATCTTTCCAGCGAGATGTCTCCTCTTTTTTTAACGCCACTAAAAATCCCGTGGCTGTGGCAACATAAAGGCGAGAATCATCTTCTGTAAAAAATAGCCCCTCCGAATCTCGGTTTGGCATCATCTCTGTTTCAATTTGCCAATTTTTCTTAAGCGAATAAACACTGTCAAGAGGTGCAAGAACCGTTGGCTCTCGCTCTATTGCAGACGTAGAACACCCCCCCAAAAAAATAGAGGTCAAAACCCCAGCCAAAATAAAACGCGTTTTCATTCTTTTACATAAACCTATACATTTGAATTATTTAACCCGAATCCTCAGATAGAAATGCAAATTAGAGTGCAAGCCCTTGACGCGCCTAGTGAACTAAAAAAGAACGCATCACCAATAAGGTGACATTGTTTTTTTTGAGTTCACTATGCACATCAAGGGCTTGTGCTATAAACGTATCTACTACCTGGGGGTCGGGTTTAAGCTCTTTGTGTCACTGCAATATTAATACGTTAAATCATCCAGCTGAACTTGAGCCAAACCTAATAAATTGCTTTCTGTTTTTTCATTTTCAACCACACGCTTAAAGGCAAGCAATGCATCTTCTGTATTCGCTTGCGCAATGGCCAACAAGCCAGAGGTATAATCCAAGACGGATTTTTCAGCCCCTTTTAAGTTTGCTTTTGCCAAAAAATCCAACTGTTTTTGTGCTTCATCAAAATTTTTCAAATCCATTTGAATGCGAGCCAAGTTTATGTATGCAATATTTCTTAACTGTGCGTCCTTAGCCTGTTCAGAAATCCATGAGTACTGCGCTAACGCCTCTTCAACTTCGCCCTTATCCAAGCTGTATTTTGCATACATCATCGCCGCACTGATGGCATAAGGACTATCAGGTTGTTCCTGAATCAACTTTAATGCTTCACGAGACACTTCACCAAACGTACCTCGTTGCATATTCGCCTGTAATGCTTCAAATAAGCTTGAGGAATTTGCTGAATCCACATATTGTGCATTCATCCAATAACGCCAACCTGAAATCGCAATCACCCCAACCAGCAGTAATGTTAATAGTTGTGTTCCATTTTTTTTCCACCACCCCTTAATGGCTTCGACTTGCTCTTCTTCTGTATCGTAACGACTCATAATATTTAAAACCCTTCTCGATTAATCATTTATAAAACAGGCATTAACTGTGCTAAATGTGCAGTCAAATCATCCCAATTTACCGTAATTTGTTCTGTTGTTTCTCTTAATGGCTTAATTGACACCACTTGGTCACTGACCTCTTGCTCGCCTAACACCACGGCATAACGTGCACCCGAACGATCAGCTTTTTTAAA
>JAMOLY010000079.1 GCA_027068835.1 Thiomicrorhabdus sp.
AATTTGACTCATGGCTGTTTACCCCTTTAAATAAAGGTCTCTCTGGTTTTTTCATTACGTTTCTACTGTTATTATCACACAATCCTACCTGTCAAAAAAGCAATAAATATGCCAGAAAACTAGGCTGTAGCACCCATTCTTCAACCAAAACACAACTATGGAACAGCAACTCCCTGTTCTTTTAATTTAGCCAGTTTATAACGTAATGTTCTTGGGCTAATATTCAATGTTTCAGCGGTTTTTTGTCGGTGACCACCGTTTAATTTAAGCGTTTCTAAAATCAACTGCGTCTCCCGTGCTTTTAAATCAAGAGGATACTCTGCTGGCTTAAAGCTATCCTCTTGTGTTGACTTTTCTTGAGGTTTTGCCGCATCAACCTCTACATTCGTCACAGGCTTTTCTTTTTTATCCCCCCCCAAAACAGATAAACACTCATGATCGAGTAAAATATCGTTTTCTCGAATGGTGTCTCCCGACATCATCACCAGCGCGCGTTGAATGACATTGTCCAACTCTCGAATATTGCCCGGCCACGTATACTCAATTAACCGCTTCATTGCCGGTGCAGACACCATAGGCTCTACCCGTTTTGAACCACAATGACGGTGCAACAAACGCTCGGCAATGGCGGCAATGTCTCTAGGACGATCCCGTAAGGGGGGTAGATGTATAGGAAACACATTTAAACGATAAAATAAATCCTCTCGAAAGTCACCCTGTTGAATCGCTGCTTTCATATCAATATTAGAGGCACTTAAGACCCTTACATCCAGTTGAATGGTTTTTGTTCCCCCAATACGCTCCACCTCTTTTTCTTGGAGAACGCGCAACAACTTCGCTTGCAGGTCAGGCTTCATCTCTCCAATTTCATCTAGAAAAATAGTGCCTTGCTGTGCCTGCTCAAACTTACCAGGCATCGCTTTAGCCGCACCAGTAAATGCACCTTTTTCGTGCCCAAATAAAATCGCCTCTAACATGCCTTCAGGAATAGCCGCGCAGTTAATGGCCACAAAAGGCTGTTGCGCTCGATGTGATTGATTATGAATGTAACGCGCCAGTACCTCTTTGCCCGTACCACTCTCACCACTAATTAAAATACTGGTTTCACTTTCTGCCACTCGCTTTGCCATGGTTTTAATCTGTTGAGACACGGGGTCTGCCACCACAAAATCATCTTCACGAGAAGCGTCACGATTAAAGTAAATTTTGGCTTTTTCAACTAAAACACTGGCCTCAAATGGCTTAACAATGTAATCCACACTGCCCGATTTCATCGCATCGACAGCTTGTTCAACCGTGCCATAAGCGGTCATGAGTACAATGGGTAAATACGGTTTAATGGCTCGAATTCTCGTCATTAATTCATAACCATCCATGCCGTCCATGCGAATATCACTGAACACCATGCCAATCTCATCATCCAGTGCAACTAAGGCTTCCTCGGCACTGCTCACCGCAATCACTTCAAATTCATTTACCGAAAGAATATCAACCAACGCTTCTTGCAATTCCGCATCGTCTTCAACCACCAAAATTTTTGCAATGCTCATCCCTGCTCCTTAATCGTCATTAATGGCAATCGAATACCAAACCTTGAGCCGTGTCCCACAATGGATTTAACCCAAGCTTTGCCGCCATGCGCTTCGGCAATAGCACGAACCACTGCCAACCCCAACCCTGTCCCTTTTGCTCGACTGGTATAAAAAGGTTCAAATATTTTTTCAAGTAACTCGGCCTCAATACCTGGCCCATCGTCCACAACCACCAAATCCACTTGTTTATCAGAAAGCTTATTCACTGATACTTGAATTTGAGCATGTTTTCCCACCACATCAATCGCATTCCCAATCAAATTTTGCAAAGCGGTTAACAAAATATCTTTATCCCCAATAACAACAAGGTTCTTATCTACGGGATCAAAAATAATATGACTGTCAGAGCAGGCAACCTGTGTTTCAACATTTTTTTCCAGTTGCTCAAACAACTCTGACAACTCAATTCTCTGCTCACTGCCTTTGCCTCCCCGTGCATATTGCAGCATATCCTTCACCAAACCTTCAAGATGATTCAAACTGTGCAATGCTTTACCTACAAATTTTTCACGGTGAGTCTCGCTTAAATTTTCAGCGTTTAACTGAGATACATAAAGTAAGGCAGAAGCCAGTGGCGTTCTTATTTGATGTGCCAATGAAGCTGCCATTTCTCCCATGGAATGCAACCGTTTATGGCGACTTACATGTGCTTGCAACTCTCTGGCGGATGTCACATTTTGAATTAATAAAATTTTTCCTCTTACCATATCTAAACTGGATTCTGACAACTGATAAACGGTCTCGTCATGCGTCACCAACTCACCCGCATCATTCGCAAATAAAAACACATTCAGAACCACAACATCCCAATCTCGCCCTAATGCATCGGCGCCTAAAACAAACTCAGCACTGGGGTTCATCTCCGAAATTTGACCCTGTTTATTCAACACGATCACCCCCACAGGCAATAGATTTAATAACCGACTTAAATGATCAGACACTCGACGTTTTTCCTGATCACTGGCTGTAAGCTGCCCTTGAAGGTACATCACTTGCTCTTGCAGTCCATCATATGCATTGGTTAACTGCATCGAGGTGGCATTAAATAACTCAAATGCCTGTTCAAGCTCTTTCA
>JAMOLY010000080.1 GCA_027068835.1 Thiomicrorhabdus sp.
CACGCATAATCACGCCTGTAAAGTCTTGAATAATGGCCTTATTTGGAAAATTAAAGGTGACATTTTCTAGCTCAATGACCTGTTTACCTGATTTGTCTGCACGGTTGACTTGTAAATTGGCTTTGCCTTGTTGCGTACGACGTGCGCCGCGTTCGGCACGGAGTTTTTCAAGATCGCGCACCCGACCTTCATTTCGGGTACGGCGGGCTTTGATACCTTGGCGAATCCAGACCTCTTCTTGTGCTAATTTTTTATCAAATACGGCATTTTGTTTGGCCTCCGCATCCAGTGCGGCCGCTTTGCGTTCTAAATACGTATGGTAATCACACTGCCAATTGGCGAGTTTACCGCGATCTAACTCTAAAATTCGCGTGGCAAGCGATTGCAAGAAAGCACGGTCATGGGTAATAAATACCAAGGTACAGCGAATGTTTTTCAAAAAGCCTTCGAGCCACTGAATGGAAGGAATATCCAAGTGGTTAGTAGGTTCGTCCAACAGTAAAATATCGGGTTCTTGCACAAGGGCTTTGGCGAGCAACACACGGCGCTTCATGCCGCCCGATAAACTGGAAAATTCCGCATCGGCTTGCAGCTCTAATTTGGAGATAATGGTGTCCACTCTCTGTTGCAACTCCCAACCATTTTGAGACTCAATTTGCTGCTGCACATCGGTGAACTGTTCTAACAGCGCTTCGGTGTAGTTTTGCTCCATTTGAATGCTTAAATCGTGAAACTGTTCAATCAAATGCCCCGTATTGCCTAAACCCAATGCAATGACATGAAATACCGAACCACTCATGTCGTGTGGTACTTCCTGTTGCAACTTGGCGATGGTCACGCCATCTTGGGTAATACGGGTGCCCGAATCGGCTTGAATACTGCCTTCAATTACTTTTAACAGCGTGGATTTTCCCTCGCCATTTCGTCCCACTAAACAGACACGTTCATTGGGTTCGATTTGCAAAGAAGCTTTGTTAAACAGAGGCGCAGAGCCAAAGCTGAGAGAAATGTCGCGTAAAAATAGTAAGGCCATAGTGAGTAAACGTCTTTATATTATGTGGGTAGCTAGGGGGGGGGAGAAAATAATTAAATGCCCTGCTGTTGAATGCTAAGGATTATATTCTCTGTGGATAAAATAGGGTAGGTATTTAGCAGAATATTATGTGAGAATTGACTTTGCCAGTAATCTAAAACGCATTGCGTTTGTGCTTGCACCTCAGGGGTTTGATTGGCCCAAAGGTTAAAGAGAATCAATCCTTTTTTGGATAAATTTTTTCTTAAATCGCGTTGAAATGGTGGTTGGGTAAAGGGTTTTGGAATGCCTTTTTCATCAAACACATCCACAATAATCACATCATAGCGAGACAGGGCGTTTTGAACGAACAGCAGCGCGTCTTCGTGTATTGCTTCAATCTCGGGTAGGTCGGGGAGTTCAAAATAATCGTAGGCGATGTCAATCACCGCTTGGCGCAGTTCTACAATGTGAATGGATGCGTTGGGCAATAACGTATTGAGCTGGCGAGCCATGGAACCACCGCCCATGCCAAGCATGAGAATTCGCTGAACGGGGGTGTTGTGTTGATGATGCGCTAAAATTTGGGCTTCCATAATTTGTTGGTACTCAAGCGATAATCGCATTGACGCATCAAACATAAAGCGACACTGCTCTACTTCGGAGCCAAAGTACAAGCTGCGAGCCGTAGCGGTTTCGACCACTTCTAGCCGCCCAAATTCATCGTGTTGTTGATGTATCAGCTCACCAAACGGGTGAGTGTGATTACTCATGTGAAATCCTCGCCCACCATAAACGTAATCGCAATCCCCAAGCACTGGTAAAGCCAACCTCCACAAAGGCAATGTCGCCATTGGGGTCAATAATAAAACTGGCGGGAACGGCTTTGGCGCCAAAGATTTGCATCCACTGTCCGTCAGCATCATTTACGATGATCTCGGGGTTCATCTCATTGGCTTTGGCAAAGGCTTTTAGCTCGGCATCACTGCCCGATTGTGTGGCAATGTTAATCACCGCATAGTCGTTGGCAACGGATTCTACGCTGCCTTTGGTTAAATCACAAATAGGGCACCACGTGGCCCAAATATGCACCAATACGGGTTTGCCTTGTTGATTGAGTGCCTGCAAATTTAAGGGTTGTCCCGTGATACTTTGAACTTGCAACGTAGGGGCTTTGCCTTGTATCACATCGCCCTGCATAAAGGCACGTAAGATTAAAAAAATGGCTACAAAAACCAGAACAGTTAAGCTATTTTTAACCCATTTTTTTTGTAACCAAGGGGGGAGGGATTTTTTGAAGGGCATTTTGATAAACTCGTTTAGGATGCGTTAGGCATGATTTCTGCATAGCGTTCAAAGTGAGCAAACGCTTTAGGGTCTACCTTATCCAGTTTTGGGCTAATAAAAGTGGCGCAAAGCGGGTAGGCGATGCCGTATTCTTTGGCACTCTGTAACGCTTGCAAATTATCATCAATCAGCAAGGTTTTGGCAGGATCGTAAGGGGCAATGGCTTGAATTTTTGACCAGAGTTGAATGTTCTCTTTGGGTAGGCCAATGTCGTGCGATGAGATGATGCAATCAAAGTAATCGCCTATTTCAGTCATTTCCAGTTTAAGCACTAAGCTGTCTCGGTGTGCGTTGGTCACC
>JAMOLY010000081.1 GCA_027068835.1 Thiomicrorhabdus sp.
CAATTATGACGGCTTGAATCACGTCGTCTTTTAGTTTTTGGTCGTATTTACGTTGTGCCATTGTTTTCTCCTAGATGGGGGAAGAGTTTAATTCATCATCTAGGTACGGGATAGTGTAGACACTCCAGATTAATTAAAAATTCTGACAGCTTAATGCTTTTGTATACGGATGAAAACCCCAATAGGTTTGCTCAAGCTAAATACATATTTAACAGGCATTTAGATAAACATCACGTGGTTGAAGTTAAAGAGATGGTGGTCAGTAAATATGGTGAACCTGATGACTCAATAGGAGATCCTAATTTTGGTGACGTGATTTATAAGTGGTACCTAAATGATGGAATTGAATTAACCGTTTCTCGCTCCATGTATGATGCACGAACTTCGCTTATTTATACCTATCCAAAGCACTATAAGATTTATAAGGATGAAGCTGACCGAGTAAAGCGATTGGGACTTGCAAAAGAAGCGGAAGTTCAGTTGAATAATTTTTAGACTCCCAGCCGTTGCAACCATTTATAAATTGATGTCATCGCCAACGATGTCTTTTGTATTGTTTTTGCTATGTGGTTATAAAAATTTGGAGCCTGATTATTTAATCGCCCGAAACACAGGCAGTTTTTTCGACACTTCTTGAAATTCAATTACTGGAATATCAGGCAATCCATTTTTAAATGGCACTGGGCGTTCGCCTTGAATGAGGGGGCGAAGGTAGTTTAGTGCTTGTTCAGTTAGGTTCATGCCGTCGGATGAGATGAATTCATCGGGTACAGTTTTTTCGAGATTGGCGACCTCGTGGAGCGGTATGGTTTTAAACTGCCATGCAAAGGGTTGTGCACTGGTGATTGTTACAATAGGCAATACGCCGTGTAAGCCTTTTTTAGCCGCTTCAACCGCCGCTACTCCCGCATCGTATGCCATCTGCCAATCGGTTTTTGATACTAGGTGACTGGCAGAGCGTTGTAGATAGTCGGGGATGGCGTAGTGGCTTTTGACGTTGAAGGTGTTGCTGACCAGTTTGGCGATGGTATAACCTGCACCGCCTAGTTGGGTGTAGTCTCGTTCATGAGTGTGTTCGATATTGGCGATACTCAGGTAGTCGCCTTGCGGATTGCGTAACCCTTCGGAGACGGCGCAGACGCAGTAGCCTTTTTGTTGGATCAGTTGTTTGACCTTGTTTAAAAAGGAAGTTTGATTAAAGGGGCGTTCTGCGGGCAGTAAAATCAGCGGTACATCGGGCATTACGTCTTTGATAAGCCCAGCGGATAAGGTGAGCCAACCTGTATTGCGCCCCATAGTCTCCATCACAAAAAAGCGGGTGGAGGTGTCGTGCATGGAGAGGGTATCGAGCGTTGCTTCTAAAAAACTGCTGGCTAAATATTTGGCGGCACTGCCAAACCCTGGGCTACAGTGTGATATTGCCAGATCGTTGTCGATGGTTTTGGCTACCCCAATGCAGTTAACGGGGTGGTTGTGCTGACGGCAGTAGTCGCCCACTTTTTGTGCGGTCACCATTGAACCGTTGCCGCCATTGTAAAAGAAAGTGCCAATACGGTAGGTTTTAAAAATTTCCAGCATACGTTCGTATTGCGCGGGGTTGTGTTCCAGTGGGTCTAAATCAAAACGACACGCTTTAAAAATTGCGCCCGGTTGGTATTTAATGGCGGTTAGAGGCTCTGTTTCTAAACTGGATAAATCAATTAACCGCTCTTCTAAAATTCCTTTAATGCCGTTAAATGCACCATACATAGTGCCAAATTGGTTTGGGTTGGCAAACACGGTTTCAATCACTGCGGCAGCACTGGCGTTAATCACAGCTGTGACTCCACCTGCTTGGGCGTAAAGCACGTTGTTAATGGGTTGCTTGGCAGAGAAGGCAGGGGGGGGCGAATTTTTCATTGGTTATTCAGAGCCTTTTTGAGTTAATACAATGCGATGGTTGACCACACTCAGGGATTGTTCCCCTTTTAAAATAGCCAGTATGGGTTGGCCTATCAATACGTTACGCCAGCCTGAAAAAATGGATTTTTCAGGCGTGTTGCCTCGTAAAATTGCCAGTATGTCGTTGCGTTGCAGTAGCGAAGGCAGGTTTAAACGGTACTCTATGGCAATTTGTTGGGTGTAACCGTTGAGCAGTTGAGTTATTGCCTCCTCTTGCGGGGTAGGGGGGGGGATTTTTTTTTGGGGTTGCGGCCACTCGGTGGGGTCTTGTGCAAACACTTGATCAATAAGAGCAATCCACGCTTCACCATGACTCATAATGGCGGCACTTTTGATATTGGGAACCTTATAGAGTGCTTCAATGGTTTTAGGTGGGCGTTTAGCAATTTGGGTAATGACTTCGTCATTGAGTACCCATTTTTTAGGTTGATTATGGGTGATGGCAAATTTCTCACGCCATTCAGCCAGCACATAGGCAATGGCGAGTTGTTTGGGCTTTAAGGCTTTTATGCCTTTTAATTTGCTGCCAGCGGTTTTTGGATCAATTTGATACAGCGACTCATTTAACAATGCTTCACATTCTTCTTCTACGGCATTCATCTCTTTGGGTGAAAGGGTGGTCAGGCAGTATTCATATAGAGGAGCTAGATAGCGAACGTCGTCCAGTGCGTATTGAATTTGCGCCTCACTTAGTGGGCGTGCATGCCAATTGGTTC
>JAMOLY010000082.1 GCA_027068835.1 Thiomicrorhabdus sp.
AAAGTTTAACGAGTGAACTTTTGACTTGTCGTGATTTTAAACCGAGGGATTTAATCATTCGAATGACATCCATGGATGCCACGCGTTCTTGAGGACGAACAAATTGACGGCGCAGTTGTTCTGCATCTGCTGCTACGCCATAAAATCTAGATATTAATTGTACACACGCAAGTCCTGAGTCGATACTCATCTTAATTTAAGCTCCCCCTTAAAAGCGCATATAATACACTATAAGCAAACATAAAAAATGTAATTACTGCCCTTGGTGCAGGTATTTTTACTAACCTTCTAAATGTGTAGAGAGGGGGGGGATTTTTTTATCTAAATCCATCTATTTAAGTCATAACGCCACACCACACAACCCATAAAGATTTTTTATTTCGCTTTGACTTCCGCTATAATCATTTCCAAAATTTTACTTCTTTTAAAATAAGTGATCATTTAGTTATGGAATCCTCTCTCATCCTCCCATCTGTTGTACTTCTTATTGGACTTGCATTGCTTGTTTGGAGCTCGGATATTTTTATTGATGGTGCCGCCAGCATCTCGTTACACATGAAAATATCGCCGCTTGTGATTGGGGTGGTTGTACTGGGGTTTGGAACCTCCATGCCAGAAATTGTGGTCGCGGTGCTTGCCGCGCTGGATGGCAGTCCTGGGCTTGCCATCGGAAACGCCGTGGGTTCCAATATTGCCAACATTGCTTTAGTTTTAGGGGTGGCGGCGCTTATTGCGCCCATTGTTGTTAAATCCTCTATTTTAAAAAGAGAGCTGCCCATCTTATTGGCGATCTCTTTAGGTGCTTACGCACTTGTTTTAGATGGTGAACTGGGAGTCATGGACGGTATTATTTTAGTGGTTGCGCTCATTTTAACCATGACTTGGATGATTAAAGCCAATAAAGCCATTGATCCAAGCGATCCACTCGCAACAGAAACCCTTGAAGAAGTGGGCGATGCGCCCGAACTCACTCAGAAAAAAAGCATCATTTATCTCATTGGCGGTTTAATTGTTTTAATGATTAGCGCCAAAATGATGGTTTGGGGTGCGGTAGACATTGCCCAAACGTTTGGAATCCCAGAAGTGGTCATCGGCTTAACCATCATTGCCATCGGAACCAGCTTACCCGAACTGGCCGCCGCCATTGCGGCCGTTCGAAAAAATGAAGCCGACTTGATGATTGGTAACATTGTGGGTTCAAACTTATTTAATATTTTAGCGGTACTCGCTGTACCCGCTCTGCTTGCGCCCTCTGTTTTAGAGCCCGAAATTTTATCAATCGACATGCCCGTTATGCTCGGATTTACCCTTATTTTGCTGCTGTTTGCACTGCCTATTAAAGGCAAAGCGGTCATTAACACGCCTAAAGGGCTTTTACTTACCTTTGGTTTTGTGGCATATTTAGTTATGCTTTATTTACGAACCACCAGTGCTTAAGGAAAGACCCATGCTTATTTCAGAAGAGATTGCTCAAAAAGCAAAAAAAATTAAACTGCTGATTTTAGATGTAGACGGCGTGCTAACCAACAACATGTTGGTGTACAGCGAGGACGGTCAAGAGCATAAAGCTTTTCATACCCGTGACGGACATGGCATGGTGTTATTGCAAAAAAGCCAAGTAGACATCGCCATTATTACGGGTCGAAAATCACAACTGGTCGCCAACCGAATGCAAGACTTAAAAGTAAAGCATGTACACCAAGGGGTTCCAGACAAACTGCCTACCTTTTTAAAATTGGTGGACGACCTTAATCTTTCGTTGGATGAAATCGCCTACATTGGTGACGATATTTTAGACCTCCCCATTTTAATTCGCATCGGTCTCGCCATTACGCCTGCCGATGGGGATGATGAAGTTAAATCGCGCGTGGACTATGTATCACCTTTTAGCGGCGGTAAAGGTTGCGTAAGAGAGGCGTGTGAAATTATTATGCGCTCACAAGGCCGCTGGCAACAACACATGGACTTTTTCTTACGAGAAACCCTCTAAAACGTTATGCGTTTACCCTCCCTTCGTATTTCAATTTTTACCCTTGCGCTGGGGTTGGTGGCTCTTTGGGTCATTAATCAAAAAGAACACACCTCTGCAACACCCAGCCATACAGATAAAGCCACAGAGCTATACCACTGGAGCGCAACCCAGAGTACTACATGGGAACTCTCCCGTGACCAGCCAAAAAAACAAAATGCGATGCAAACCGCCACTTGGCACTATAACGAGACCACTAAACTCAGCCAGTTTACCCAGCCCATCATTACCCTAACCACACCAGCCACCATAACCGTTGTGCGTAGTAATTTTGGGCAAACCCTAAACGATGAAGCCATTCAACTCTCTGGCGATGTACAGATCACACAGTATTCACTTACCAATAACAAAAAAAATACCCACCCAAGCACCACGCTTACCACTCAAAACCTCACCTACAACGCAAACCAAGCAGAGCTATTAAGCCGTGATACAATTACATTAACCCAAACAGGTAGTGTCACCACAGGCGTTGGTCTTCATGCCGATTTAGAATCAGGCCAATTTCAATTGATGTCCAACGTAAAAAGTACCTACCAACAGTAACTACCAGCAGTCACTAAAACTCATGCATCCTGTGCCCCATAAAAAGACCTTTGCCATGCCACAAGTTAAAATACAAGCCAAAACACAACCTATCACCCTTTTTATTTTGTACTTTGTTGGCCTTATTAGCCTGACCCTAAGCCTGGCAAGCCAAGCCAACCCAAGCACCCCCGATGAAGAACAACCGATTCAAATCACCGCAGATCGCTTAGAGGTGCAAGAACAAAAAGGCATCAGTACCTACACGGGTAACGTTCACATTCAACAAGGCAGCTTAGAACTCAGTGGCAATACCGTCACCATTATCCACCCCAATGGGCAACTGCAAACGGTTAAAGCCTTTGGTTCACCCGCTAAATTTAAACGTTTTAGCCAACTAGAGCAATCTTGGCTAACAGGGCAAGCCAACTTAATTCAATACAACACCGAACATAAAACGATTCTTTTATCTGGCGATGCACAGGTTAAGCAACCTGGAAAACACACCATCACGGGCAATAATATTTTTTACGATGTTAGTAAACAAACACTCATGGCAAAAGGCAGCAAAGATGGTCAAGGCCGTGTATCCGTCACCTTTGACCCTGCGCCAAAGCAATCATCCCAAAAACCATCCAGCTCACAACCTGAACAGGAGTAACTCATGGCTCACTTTTACGCCCGTGGCCTTGCAAAAAGTTACAAAAAAAGGCAAGTCGTCACCTCTGTTGATATTGATATCCAAAGTGGTCAAGTGGTTGGATTACTCGGCCCCAATGGTGCAGGAAAAACCACCACCTTCTATATGATGACAGGCTTAGTCAAAAACGATGCAGGGCAAATCTTTCTGGACGATCAAGAAATTACCCACCTTCCCATCCACAAACGCGCCAAGCTTGGCATTGGCTATCTGCCACAAGAAGCCTCTGTGTTTCGTAAACTCACGGTCTCCGAAAACATTAACGCCATCTTAGAGATGCGCCCTGAGCTTAAACGCGAACAACGCACCAAAATTTTTCAAAAACTGGTCGATGATTTACAAATTGGGCACATTCTCGATCAACCCGGGCAAGCCTTATCAGGCGGAGAACGTCGTCGTGTTGAAATAGCCCGTGCTTTAGCTATGGAGCCGCGTTTTATTTTATTGGACGAACCCTTTGCAGGCGTAGACCCCATATCCGTTAAAGACATTCAAAGCATTATTTTGCACCTCAAAAAGAAAAATATTGGGGTCTTAATTACCGACCACAATGTACGCGAAACGTTAGGCGTGTGCGACTACGCTTACATCTTGCACAACGGCACCATTCTTGCAACGGGCACACCTAAGGAAATTTTAGAGCACGCTGATGTAAAGCGCGTATATCTAGGCGAAGACTTCAAATAAGCCTTTCTCGTTTTTCACTTTATGCGCAACAAAATAATCTTAGTACTAAATCTCAGTGGTATAATTGAGCTTAAGAATTGATTTTTTATCGCAATGAAAACCGCTAAAAAAAACAATCCAAACTGAAAAAAATCACATAAAGGAGCGATCACTATGCAAATTAATATCACTGGTCACCACGTAGATATCACCGAAGCACTTCGTAACTACACCACTGAAAAAATGGAAAAATTAGAGCGTCACTTTGATCACGTGACCAACGTTCACGTGATCCTTAGCGTTGAAAAAAAGGCACAAAAAGCAGAAGCAACGGTACACGTTTCTGGCGCCGATCTGTTCGCACAAAACCAAACAGAAGATATGTATGCGTCAATTGATGGGTTAATCGACAAACTAGACCGTCAAATCATTAAGCACAAAGAAAAAATCAGCAACCACAACCGTAAATCGGGTGGTGTAAAAAATATGGCCGTAGAAGAAGCTTAAACACAGCTAATCGTCAAAACGGCATACATCCAAATGCATGCCGTTAAAATTTTATCCCCCCCCCTCTTCCTGTCCTCTTCTCCTGCTACAATATAACAACCTACGTTAATCCTTTGTTCAGGTAATGAAACATGCCAATCCAACACTCTGTTATTGAAAAAAGTAAACACGCGGAGCAACTTTTACAAGCCGTTGAAAATCAGCACACGGAACAAGTCTCCGACCTGCTTTCATCACTTGTACCCGAAGAGATCGCAGAACTGCTTGAATCGACGCCCTACAAAGAACGACAAGTATTATGGGACAGCCTTAACAGTGAACAACAAGGGGAAATTCTTACTCACACCAATGATGAAGTACGCGCAAAACTGCTTGAATCATTAAAAACGCACGAACTGGTTAAAATAACCGACGATCTCGAAACCGATGACATCACCGACATCGCGCAATCCTTAGAGCCTTCCGCTAAAAAAGCCCTGCTGGACTCGCTCGACACCCCTGAACGCTCTGCCGTCGAGACCGCCCTAAGCTACCCCGAAGATACCGCAGGGGGGCTAATGAGTACTGACTTAATTACCGTCCGTGCAGACATCACGCTCGAAGTGGTTTTACGTTACTTACGCACCCTTGGTAAATTACCTGACTCCACCGCAGAACTGTTTGTTCGAGATCGAGACGACCACTATGTGGGTACGCTCAAGCTAACCAGTTTGCTCATCAACGACGAAGACACGTTGGTTCAAGACGTTTTAGAAACCCATACCCCCGCCATTCAAAGCTACGCATCCGCCAAAGATGTTGCGCATATTTTTGAAAAAAATGATTTAATTTCAGCCGCCGTCGTTAATGAAAATAATCAAATACTCGGCCGAATCACCATTGATGACGTGGTTGATCTCATTCGAGAAGAGGCCGAGCACGCTCAAATGGCCAGTGCAGGTCTGGATGAAGAGGACGATATTTTTGCCCCCGCCACCCGCACAGCAAAACGCAGAACGTTCTGGCTTGGCATCAACCTACTCACCGCCATTTTTGCCTCCATTGTAATTGGACTATTTGATGCGTCCATCGAAAAATTAGTCGCCCTAGCCGTGCTCATGCCCATTATTGCCAGCATGGGGGGCATTGCAGGCACACAAACCTCCACCATCGTTATTCGAGCCTTAGCCACTGGAAAACTTGCCAAAAGCAACAGCCGCTCCCTGCTCATCAAAGAGACCTCTGTTGGACTGCTCAACGGTCTAATTTGGGCAACCCTTACCGCACTTGCCGTGCAATTTTGGTTTGAAGATTGGGCACTCAGCATCATTTTTGGGACGGCAATGATGATAAATTTAGTGGTCGCCGCTGTTGCTGGTGCCATGATTCCACTCATTTTACAACGCATGAAAATAGACCCCGCCCTCGCATCTGGGCTAATGCTAACAACCGTAACCGATTCATTAGGGTTTTTCGTCTTTTTAGGCTTAGCAACCATTGTGTTATTGTAAAAATGATATAACGAGATCTTTGCATGAGGGGGGGGAATAAATTTAAAAACACAGTCTCAAGTAAAGCTGACAACACTCTTAACCCCCTTGTATTCAGCCAAAGTAGCCCTTACTATTAGGCTAAACATCATCTAAATATATAAAGAGAAATCGTTATGTCTAAATTCCATTCAAACTACATTGGAACCGTTGCCATCATTGCAACACTAGGGTTAACCACCGCTTGTACCAACACAGGTCAAACCCGAGAAACCGATAAAAATGCCGTTACCGTTGCCGCCGCCATTGGAGGCGTGTTAGCCGCCAATGCACTGGGAGTTGACAACAACGTCGCCAAAGTCGCCATTGGAGCCTTAACGGGCTACACTGCCCGCTCGGTATTTGAACAAGTAAATAAAGACACCGCCAACGACCCTGACACCGATGTGGAAGCCGTTAAAATAGGCGACCAAGAATTTGTTCAAATTAACGTTAAAAATGTAAATTTCCGCTCTGGCTCTGCCGAACTGGATCCTTACGAACTCAGTCGTATCGCCCCTGTTTTAAATGCTCTAAAAGATCATCCTGCCACCAAAGTTCACATCGAAGGGCATACCGATTCGGATGGCACGCAAAGCTACAACCAACAACTGTCTGAAAATCGTTCAAAAAATGTCGCCTTCTACCTCATGGACAACGGCATCACTAGAGACCGAATTAAAACTTACGGCTACGGAGAAGAACGCCCTATCGCCAGCAACACCACGCCCGAAGGAAAACGACAAAACCGAAGAGTCACCTTTTTAATCAGCGAAATATAATCAGCATTGAGCCGTATACAAATAGAGTAGCGGCTCATTAAATTTTCTACCCCTCAAGGGGGGTACTAAAAAAAGTCCCCCCCTATTCTTCCTCAAAACCATAGGTACTTTTAAATCCACATCCATCGACTCCCAACCACTCAGCAATTTTAGGAAACCAACTTGGTGCGGTATAAAATTTCTCATTGACCACCGTTAATATTTTTTGGCGATACGCCTCATAATCAAATCCTTGCCCCTGCACCAAGTAATAAGTCACGCCATTTTCTACATCAAACGGCTGTACAGATACACTGGTAAAAAAGGGCTGTAATTTTTTAAGCTCCTTTTCATGCGGAACAAAAATCGTTAAATCTTGACCATCCATCGCCTTAAAATTGGTTTTTTTATCGTCCTCTCGACCAAATTTAGAAGTACTCATAAACACATGCACATTATCGTTTTTACAGTGATACGACAACACCGCTTGCGAACTGTAGCCCAACGTAAAAAAGGTGATTTTTGGCAGTTGAGCACACACCTTCTCTGGCTGGGTATAAACCGCCACATGATGTTTTTGAGAGTTTGGAACCAGCTGATTCACAAACGCCAAGGCGAGTAATAACACGCCGCCCAAAATCAACGAACTGACCCCATTAAACACCACCAGCTTACGCAACTGATCAGCGGATAACCGCACATACAACAAATACAATAAGGTCACCGACAACAAAGGCCAATGCAAACCAACAGGGTTGGTAAAGCTCACTACCAGCAGGACTGCCAATAGAGGTAACGTCGCAAATAACACTTGTTTTAATAGGGGGGGGGATATTTTTTCCGATTTATTTTTGAGTGACTTAACCCAATAAAATATCCCTAACGGAGACAACAACGCCAAAATCATAACCAAATACGAGAGTACATTGCCAATATCAAACGCACTGCTAGTGGTTCGGGAGAAAAAATTAAACAAAATATTGTTCCAGCAATGCGTGGCATTAAAATAGAGGTTTTCCGCCACAAATAGCAAAATCACCGCCGTCATCACCGCTAATAATTTCCAGCCGTACTGGCGTATATAAATCAGGCTGTATAAAAACAGTCCAATCAACATAAAGGCGGCAAAGTATTTAGACAAAAACGCCAACCCTAAAAACAGCCCCGCCAACAGCGCATTTAACAAAGTGGGTTTTGCCAGCGCCTTGGCATAAAAATAGAACGCCACCACCGCAAAAAAGACCAACACCGTATCATTAGCCGTCACCACAAACATTAATGAAATGGGCGAGACCAAAAACGCAAACGCCACATAAAAAGCGGTTTTTGAGTCAAAATTTGGGTAAAACTGCAATGTTTGATACAACAGATACGCAATGACAATGGCGGCAAGGTAAGCAAACGAACGATAGACCAACAGATGATCGCCCACCCCTGATCCAAAGCCATTCAGCACATACAACACCCACCCCACCATAGGGGGATGATCGTAATACCCTAACTCAAGCGACTGCCCCCACAAAATAAAGTAGGCCTCATCCCCCGTTAAAGGCACCTGAAACACCAGAACCAGCTTTAACAGCATAAACGCCAGTAATAACGCTTTTTCAAGCCATGAACGCTCAGCCCAAAAGGTACTCAAGGTGGTTAAAAAAGAGGTTGTATTGCTATTTGTATTCATAGAAATTAAAAATATACCTAGAGAGAGTAGGGGGGGGGACTTTTTTTAGTACCCCCTTGAGGGGTAGAAATTTTAAACGAAGAACTTAAACGCTTAGATGCACGATATAGGCCGTCAACACTCCCACCACAATGCCACCAAGTAGCTCCACTTTGGTATGCCCAATACGCTCTCTTAAAGGAGTGGACTCGGTTCCCTGCTGTAACCGATTAATCGCCTCGGCCTGTTTGCCAATTTGACGGCGTAAACTGTTGGCATCCAATAACACAATAAACGCCAATGCCAATGCGACCCCAAACGCGGGATTATCGATTCCCTCTTTAAACGCGATCAGTGCCGCCATACTACTCACTATGGCACTGTGGTTACTGGGAAATCCGCCGTAGCCAATCAAGCCAAATGCCAGTTGTTTGGCTTGAATACTGTTCACCGCAAACTTGGTGCAACCCGCCACCAACCAAGCAACAAACGGCATAATCAAATAAGCGATATCGACTTCTACTGGCATCTACACCGCCCCCGCAGGCCAAAGTGCCCACACACAAACCGCAATCCAGCCAATCACCGTAAATAATAACTGCTTATCTGCCAATAACGCATCAGTCGGCGACTCACCTTCGCCCAGCATTTCGCTGATGTACCAATAGCGAAACAGACCGAACAGCACAAATGGAATGGTAAATACCATCTCAGAACGTGCGCTCATCACAAACAGACTGTAAAACAGCAACGCACCCGTCGCCGCCATCTCGGCATAACGATTAACCAACGATTCGGTATAGTACGCCAACACTTTTCGCCCCTCTTGCGTGGTTTGCATCAACTCCTGACGACGTTTCATCGCCGCTAAAAACAGCGCCAAACACAAGGTGGTGACAAACATCCAAGAAGAAACAGGTACCGAAATTGCCGTTGCTCCCGCATATACCCGCAACACAAAGCCAAACGCGATGGTAAAAATATCCAAGACAGGCTGATGCTTTAAATAAAAGCTGTAGGCCACATTTAACAGCAAGTACGCCACAATCACCCCCATCACTTGCGGTTGAAACACAAACCCCACCAACAGCACCGCATACAAAATAACCAATAATACTTTGGCTTGAAATGGCGTGACCTCGCCCGAAGCCAACGGTCGTTTAAGCGATTTAACGGGGTGTTTTCTGTCCTCTTCAATGTCTTTTAAATCGTTGACGATGTAGGTGGCAGAAGCGGCTAAACAGAACAGCACAAACGCCCAAAGAGTTTGGGAAATAGCGACAAGGTCTAAAAAAAGTCCTGTAAACAGAAGGGGAGCAAAAATAAATCCGTTCTTAATCCATTGACGCGGACGCGACAACTTAAACAGCCCGCGCAATACCGATTTATTCCCTATAGAAGCGGGGGGAGAAGTGTTAGAATTCATGCTTAAAATTAATTAACCTCATAAGGGAATAAATTGGCTGTTAGTAACAAAATGAAGATTGCACTAATGTACACGATTTTCGCCCTATTCGCTACCGTGGTGAACATTGGCAGCCAAGAAATTGCCATCACGATTTACCAAGGTTCGTTTGCAATTATGCTCTCCATTTTAGCGGGCACAGCGGTTGGATTGGTTTTAAAATACTGGCTCGATAAACGTTATATTTTTCAATACCAAACCCAAAGCATTCAGCACGGCTCTAAAACCTTTACGCTGTATACTATTATGGGCATCGTGACCACGTTTATCTTCTGGGGCTTTGAGCTTGCCTTTGAGGCCATTTACGGAACCAAAGAGATGCGTTATCTCGGCGGCGTAATTGGACTGGCCATCGGTTACTATGTGAAATATCAATTGGATAAACGTTATGTCTTTAAATAAAGAGCCTTCAAAAAAATCCGTTGCAAACACATCTCAACTCAGTGGCTGGGGCAACTATCCAACCTTAGAGAGCCACGCCATTACAGTACGACACACCAACGACATTCCCAATGCAATCCATGCCTTTCAGCAAAATAAATCCAAAAATATCCCCCCCCCCTCGTTGATTGCCAGCGGGTTAAGGCGTAGTTATGGCGACAGTGCGCTGGCTCAACAAACCTTGCACACCCAAACACTCAACCACTTTTTAAGCTTTGATGAAAGCCAAGGTGTGGTGCATTGCGCCGCGGGTGTAAGCTTGGCAGAGTTACTTAATGTGTTTATACCCAAAGGGTGGTTTTTACCCGTCACCCCTGGTACACAATTTGTTACTGTGGGTGGTGCGATTGCCAGTGATGTGCACGGCAAAAACCATCACCTTGATGGATGCTTTAGCCAGCACATCCTCAATCTCACACTCTGTCTCGCATCAGGTGAACAAATCACCTGCTCGCTCACCGAACACCGTGAACTCTTTTTAGCCACCTGTGGCGGCATGGGCTTAACAGGGGTGGTTGTTTCCGCCACGCTTAAATTGATTCCGATTGAAAGCGCATTTATTCAAGAAACCACATGGAAAACCAATAACCTTGCCGAAACGCTCGAACAGTTTGATGCCCATCAAAACACCACTTACTCCGTGGCGTGGATTGACTGCTTAACGAAAGGCAAGCACCTCGGTCGCTCCCTGCTCATGCTCGGTGAACACGCCCCACAGCAAGAATCACCTGCAAATAATTTAAAAATTGCCCCCCCCAGTAAGCTAAACGTACCGTTTAACATGCCCAATGCCCTGCTAAACGCCTTAACCGTTAAAGCCTTTAACACCCTGTACTATCACAAAACACGGCAAAAAGAGAGCCAGCGTTTGGTGCACTACGCGCCCTACTTCTATCCACTCGACAGCATTCAAAACTGGAACCGTTTATACGGTAAAAAGGGCTTTACCCAATACCAGTTTGTTTTGCCCAAAGCCGCAGGACTGGAAGGACTGACCCAAATACTCACTGAGATTGTGAACTCTAAGCGCGGCTCTTTTTTAGCCGTTTTGAAGGTATTTGGCGCAAAAAATGCCAACTATTTGAGCTTTCCAATGGAAGGTTACACCCTTGCCATCGACTTTAAAATAGACCCCACCCTGTTTGCGTTTTTAGACAAACTTGACGAAATTGTGCTCCACTACGGCGGACGACTCTATTTGGCCAAAGATGCTCGAATGAGTGAAAAAACATTTAAACAAAGTTACCCAAACTGGGAGAGCTTTCAAGCCATTCGCCAACAATACGGAGCAGATCAATGCTTTAACTCCCTGCAATCCAAACGATTAGGTTTATAATCATTCAATATAAGTCCAAGACACAACACGGAAACTCTCATGAAAAAAAACATTCTCATTATTGGCGCCACCTCTGCCATTGCACAAGCCACGCTACGCCTTTACGCCCAAGCCCAAGACAACCTCTATTTGCTCGGACGTAACCAAGAACAACTCAATACCATCGCCGCCGATGCGACGGTAAGGGGCGCAAACCAAGTGCACACCGCCGTGTTAGACGTGAATCAATTTGAAACCCATCAAGCCAAACTTAATCAAGTATTTGAGACCTTTCAAACCTTAGATATTGTGCTCATCGCGCACGGCACGCTACCCGACCAAAACGCCTGTGAACAAGATGTTCACCTCACCATGACCGAACTCAGCACCAACGGCATTAGCACCGTCTCACTGCTCACCCTGTTAGCCAACCGATTTGAGCAACAGCAAAGCGGAACCCTTGCCGTCATCACCAGCGTAGCGGGCGACCGAGGACGACAATCCAACTACGTATACGGTGCAACCAAAGGCATGGTGTCCATCTTTTTACAAGGATTACGCAACCGCCTCTACTCACACAACGTACAAGTATTGGACATTAAACCCGGTTTTGTAGACACCCCCATGACCGCCGATTTTAAAAAAGGCGCACTCTGGGCAAAGCCCGAACAAATTGCCAAAAGCATCACCTCTGCCATCAACAAAAAACAGAGCAAAACGCTTTATACCCCATTTTTTTGGATGGGAATTATGTTCATTATTCGCAATATTCCCGAAGTTATTTTTAA
>JAMOLY010000083.1 GCA_027068835.1 Thiomicrorhabdus sp.
AGGATGATAAGCGGGCGGTCTTTTGGTTTAAAAAGGCGGCAGATCAAGGTTATGAAAATGCACAATACGGCCTTGGTAGGATGTATGAATATGGTCGAGGTGTGGCCAAAGATGATAAGCAGGTGGTTTTTTGGTATCAAAAGGCGGCTGAACAAGGTCATGTAAATGCACAAACCAGCCTTGGCTTGATGTATGAAGGCGGTTTAAAAGGAGTAGCCAAAGATGATAAACAGGCGGTTTTTTGGTATCAAAAGGCGGCTGAGCAAGGTAGTGCCGTTGCACAAACCAGTTTTGGCAGGATGTATGTGAATGGTCAAGGTGTAGCCAAAAATGATAAGCAGGCGGTCTTTTGGTTTAAAAAAGCGGCTGAGCAAGGTTATGAAAATGCACAATACAACCTCGGTTGGATGTATACAAATGGTCGAGGTGTGGTTAAGGATGATAAGTGGGCGGTCTTTTGGTATCAAAAGGCGGCAGAGCAAGGTAATGTAGATGCACAACTCATCCTTGGCTTTATGTATGAAAGTGGTCAAGAAGGTGTAGCTAAAGATGAAAAGCAGGCAGTTTTTTGGTTTCAAAAAGCGGCAGAGCAAGGTAGTGCCACCGCACAAACCATGCTTGGTGCGAGGTATAAAATAGGTCAAGGCGTGGCCAAAGATGAAAAGCAGGCAGTTTTTTGGTTTCAAAAGGCGGCAGAGCAAGGTGATGCAGATGCACAGTTCATCCTTGGCATGATGTATGCAAAGGGTCAAGGAGTGGTTAAGGACTATAAACAGGGTCTATTTTGGCTTCAAAAGGCGGCAAAGCAAGGTAATGCTATCGCACAAGGCATCCTTGAAGCAATGTATGCAAATCCCTAATCCCCGTGTTAAGTTTAACGTTCTGATTGTGGCAGGTTAGCGGTGGCGAAGGGAACCCCAAGGAATCGGTGTAAAACTTTTTTCAATTGATATAATCGGGGGGGCTGGTTTGTATTCAATCCCAGCTTTTAGTCTATAAAAATCAAGACATATAACGAGTCAAAATATCCGTTGTCAATGCATAGCTTTTTTTGCAAAAGGTAATGAACTCGTCGTAATCAGTC
This sequence comes from Thiomicrorhabdus sp., assembly GCA_027068835.1. Lineage (GTDB taxonomy): Bacteria > Pseudomonadota > Gammaproteobacteria > Thiomicrospirales > Thiomicrospiraceae > Thiomicrorhabdus. The sequence goes on from JAMOLY010000083.1 coordinate 1,085, forward strand.
TTTGGCCAAATACCTGTTTTTGGCGTTAATGTTCCATTCCTTATTTGGTAGGCAGATAGGGCTTCTATGTACTCTTTTCGTTGTGTTGTATCAATAATAAGTGGGGGGAACCCTGCTTTTAAGAGTGGCAAATTGGCAATTAACCGCGCCAGTCGTCCGTTGCCATCCCAAAAGGGGTGAATATGCACAAAGCCCATATGCAATTTGGCATACAGTTCGGGTAGGTTGTTGAGTGTGATGGATTGGGGGTCAATGGCATTAAGCGTCTTTATGTATTCTTCCATTAATTCTGGTATATGTACGGGATGGGCGTATTCAATGTAAACAGGTTTTTGGGTATTTTGATAATCCATCGCCCGACAGCCGTTTATTTCTAGTTTCCAATCTCCCATTGGTTTGTATATATCGATAATATTTTCTGTTTGTACGGTTTTATGAAGCTGACATATAAAGTCTTTATCTAAAGGCTTGTTTTTTAAAAGACAGTCATACAACATAGAGATGGCTTTGGCATGTCCAATAATTTCTTGGTGTTCTTTGAGTGGCTTGCCACTGATGGTTAGGCCGTACTCTAAGATGTCATAAGTTTCACCCAGTGTTAGGGTATTGCCTTCAATAGAGGTTGAGTTATGTGTCCATAAATCTCGTAACTCAGCTAATACCGCACTTTTTTTATGAGTAGGAATATTTTTTAGAAAGGTGAGTTGCATTGTATTATCTTGGCTTGTTTGCACTTTGAGCTGGTATTGGGCAAATCTGTTTTTGCCAAGTTGCTCGACTTTTCCTTCTAAAATCCACTGATTTATCCAGCGTTTAATGGTTCGTTGTGAGACCTTCTCTTCAAGAAAATTCTGCATGTCTGATGTACTCATTTTATTTGAATGAGCTATTTTATTTAAGAGTATCGATTTAAGAGGAGAGGTGGCCATTTTATAGCAGGTGTCTTTTGTTTCAATATAAGTATACATCTTACCACCTCTATCGGACAAAATATTTTATTATTGTCCGATAGGAGTGTTGTTATCTTTACAGAGCTTTAAATATTCCCCCCCCCCTATGGAGCTTATGAACAAGTCATGAATTGTTTTTTTAGGGCTAAAATACCTTACTTCTGCGTTGAAAATTTTCGCAATAGCTAGCTATTACGTGCAATTTCCGCCTTGAATCAAGTTATTTTTTCGCCTGAAAAACTCAACCCAGACTTGATCAGAGGCTCCCTACCTCCCGCAGTCTTTTTTTATAAAAATGCAGTACCATCAATTTAATCATGTCATTAAAAATAAACCATACAAATGCATAACCCCAAACAATGGCGGCCCATGTCCAGCCAATGGGTTCCATTAAATCAAAGCCATACACGGCAATGATGGTTCCTAATAGAGCGCTTGAAAAACTGGCAACAAACAACGGCCATGATGGTCTTGGTTGTTTAAAGAACCAGTCGTTTACTCGTGTGTTAAAAATGGTGCCGTGTCCTGCGACAATGAGTTTGGCAAAAAAGAGGCTTTGTACTAGTTCAATGGGAAGTTTTAGCTCGATCATTAAGTACCAAAATAGTAAAAAAGAGGAAAGAACCCCAGCGACACCTAGCCAAGAAGAGAGCACTAAGACCTCTTTCATATCCCATCGGACAGGATTTTTTTGCACTTTGGTGTTGTCGTAGGCAATGGTTAAGATGGGGATGTCATTTAAAAGCGCCAGCATAATAATCATTAAGGCGGTTAACGGGTAGAACTCAAATACGACGATGGCCAGTGTCATAAATAAGATAATGCGAATGGTTTCTGCAATGCGATACACGGTGTAGCTTTTCATGCGCTCAAAGGTAATTCGCGCTTGCTGAATGGCATCGTTAATGACACCAATACCGGGGGCGGTTAAAATAATGTCGGCCGCGGCGCGTGCGGCATCACTGGCATTGGGCACGGCAATACCACAGTCGGCTTTTTTTAAGGCGGGCGCATCATTGACCCCATCTCCCGTCATGGCGACAATGTGATTGGCTTTTTGTAAGGTTTCTACAATTCGATATTTATCTTCAGGGACAACTTCGGCAAAAATATCAACGGCCTCAATCATCTGAAGGATGGAGGATTCATGTGTGTGCAGCAGAGCTTTATCGAGTTGTGAGGTATCAAACTCTTTTTCTAAATCTTCAATGACTTGTTCAGCAAAAATATGTGCCGTTTTGATCTCTACCTCTGGATGAAGTCGCTGATAAATTACATAGGTTAAGCTTTTGAGTAGTTTTTTTAGGGAGTCATTGGTTGCGCCTGTTAAGTCTTTGGCGCGAATGGATTTGTGTGGAAAATTTAAGATATGACCAATTTCTTGTGCAATGGCTAAATTATCCCCCGTGACCATTTTGGGATGAACGCCTAAGTCGCGCATTTTTTGCAACATATCGGTTGAATCGACCCGAGGTGGATCGTACATAGGAATAAGCCCAATCAACTGCCATGCTGTACTGTTTTCTGCTTTTTCTAATGAAGTGGTTTCGGTAGTTTTTGCTACGGCGAGTGTTCGATAGCCTTTGTGTGCAAACGACATTACTTGATGTTCGATCTGTTTTTGTTGCGATTCATCCAGTTGGCACATGTTTAAAATAATTTGCGGTGCGCCTTTGGTGACTTTAAAAAAATCCGTGTTGATTTCAATGGTGGATTCGGTACGTTTTCGGACAGGATCAAAGGGGTTAAAGCTGTGTTGTTTAAACTGAGTGATATCGGTATCAGGGTATTTTTGAATTAAAAAGTCATAAATAGGCTGTTCAATCGGGTCATTGTTTTCAAGTTTAGAGGCTTGAATGGCGGTTAAAAACAGCTCTTTTTCTGAAAATCCTTCCAATACAATCGCGTCAAATACGGTCATGCTGTTTTGCGTTAAGGTGCCCGTTTTATCCAAACAAAAAACATCGACGCCAGCTAACTCTTCAATGGCCACAAGGCGGCTGACAATGGCTTTTTTACGCGCTAAGTTTAATGCGCCCATTGCCATGGTGACGGATAATACGGCGGGTAAGGCCACGGGAATGGCGGCAACGGTTAACACCAGAGAGAAGCGAATAATTTCCATCATATTTTCATCTCGAAAATACGCAGAAATTAAAATAACGGTAATCATGACTAATGTTAGAGCAATTAAGAAGTTACCAACTTTAACCACCATTTTTTGAAAGTGGCTTACTTCATGTAATTGAGCGGTGGCCACCAAAGAAACCACGTTATAAAAATTGGTTTTATTACCCGTATTTAAAATAACCGCCAATATCTCACCCTGTTTTACAATGGTATTGGCGTAGGCGACCTCTCCTGATTTTTTTGAAACAGGTAGGGATTCACCCGTTAGAACCGATTGATCTATGGACAGAAAGCCTTTGGTTATTAACCGAACATCCGCTGGAATAATGTCTCCAATTTTCAGTTTGATGATATCGCCGGGGACTAACTCTTTAAACTTTACATTGATAAATTGGCCATTGCGTCGAGTTACAATGCTGTTTTCTAAGGTTTGTTTGAGTGCCTTTAGGGCATTGAGTGCGCGATGTTCTTGAAAAAAATCCAGTCCTGCGTTTACAAAGAGCATGACGGTAATAATGATAAAATCTTCCCACTTACCTACAATGGCTGACATCAGCGCGGCGGCTTCAATCATCCAAGCAATGGGCCCCCAAAATCGTCGGGCAATGCGATGCCAGAGGGACTCTTCTTTTTCGACAATGGCATTTGAACCAAATTGTTGGAGTCTTTGTTGGGCTTCTTGATCACTTAATCCTGTTTGAATTTGAACATCAAGCTCAGACAGGGTTTGCTGAATGGATTGCTCTGAATAGGCATCCGTTTTTTTAAATGGGGCGTGTTTCATATCAACTTCCTTTGCCAGAATTTTCTGAAGGAACGCTTTTAGAATACCGTAAAAATGCTTGTTTACATATAAAAAATGATTAAAAAGTTATTTTGAGTGAAAAGTAAGGAGGGTATACCCTCCGTTGTACATAATAGGAGAGTAGACGTTATTATGGTTTGAAGGAGGGGGGGAGAATAACGTGTTATTTTTGGAAAAAACCGGCCAGTGCTGTTTTTAATTTTTTGGGGGTTTGATCGGACTGTTTAAGAGGTTCGTGGCACCAAACGGGGTTTGGCCAAACGTCATCATTTTCGGTTCTAAAAATAATATGAATGTGTTGGTTTGGATTTTTATTTCCCAATTTGGCTAAATTAAAGTGGGGGCCAAAGTTAGATTTTTGCAGGTGCTCAACCAGTTGATAGATTTCAACATAGAGTGCGCCAATATAGCTTGGATCTGTAAGCGGTTGTTTGGGAATAATGAGCAACCAAGGCAGTTCGGTGGATTCGGCCATGACTGAAAACAGGGGATGATCGTATAGATAAATGGAATCAAAGGTGTCTTCAAGTAAGCTGGGTGTGTGGTTTGGTAATATAATGTCCATAAACGTTTTTCTTTAATTATTTTTTGAATCATAGCAGGTTTTTATGAAAACAGCACCCGAAGCGTTGGCACAGCCTTTAAAAAACAGTGTGGAACAAGAAGGAGTGGGGGGAAAACTTTTTTTAGCTTCCTCTTCGCCCAGACGTAAAGAGTTATTGCAGCAGTTAGGGCTTACATTTGAAGTGATTAATGCACCGATTGAAGAGGTGGCGTTGCCTAATGAATCTCCCAAATCATTTGTATTACGAATGGCGATTGAAAAGGCGTTGTCAGGCTTTAATAAGGTGGCGGGTAAGAAAATTTGGGTGGTCGGCAGTGATACCGCTGTGGTATTGAGTGGTCGGGTATTTGGTAAGCCAAAACATGAGGGCGATGCCTTTAGAATGCTATCAAAACTTTCGGGTACGGCGCACGAGGTATTGAGTGCGGTGGCGGTGGTGTATGACGGAGAGGTCTTTTCAGCCATGAGTTGTACTCGCGTACAGTTTGGCCATTTAACAGAGCATGATATTCAAGCTTATATTGAAACTGGCGAGCCATTTGGTAAGGCGGGTGCGTATGCTATTCAGGGATTGGGCGCTCAATTTATTTCACACATTGAGGGCAGTTATTCAGGGGTAATGGGGTTGCCAGTGTATGAATTCAATCAGCTATTGAGAGAAGCGGGTTATGTGAAACCCGCTTGATACATATTGATATGCTATGTTGAATGTTTGGTACAGAGAAGAGGGGGGGGAGAAATTATTTTTGTGCCATTAAAAATTCAAGCAGGGCTTTTTGTGCGTGCAATCGATTTTCCGCTTCATCCCATACCACGCTGTCTTTGGCATCAATGACGTCTGCAGTTACCTCTTCACCACGGTGTGCGGGGAGACAGTGCATAAATAGCGCGTCGTTATTGGCTTGCTGCATGACTTGTTGGTTGACTTGGTAATTGGCAAAGGCTTTTTCACGTAATTTTTGCTCCTCTTCTTGTCCCATGCTGGCCCATACATCGGTCACAATGAGGTCTGAGCTTTCGGCGGCCTCTAACGTATTGCGAACAATTTCAACACGGTCTTGATGTTGATTCACCAAATCCATATTAGGATCATAGCCTTCAGGGCAAGCAATGCGTAGTTTAAAGTCGTATTGCGCCGCGGCATTAATATAGGAGTGGCACATGTTATTGCCATCGCCTACCCATGTAACGGTTTTCCCTTGAATGCTGCCTCGGTGTTCTTGGTAGGTTTGCATGTCGGCCAGCAGTTGGCAAGGGTGAAAATCATCGGTGAGCGCGTTGATAATGGGAACGGATGAGTGTTGTGCAAAGATTGTGACGATGTCATGACCAAAGGTACGAATCATGATGCCATCGACCATGCTAGAAATAACGCGTGCGCTGTCTTCAATGGGTTCTCCACGTCCAAGTTGAGTATCGCGGGAGGAGAGAAAAAGTGCATGACCGCCTAACTGAGTCATGCCTGTTTCAAATGAGATACGAGTACGGGTTGAAGACTTTTCAAAAATCATCGCCAGTGTTTGATTTTTAAGGGGTTCAAAAATCTTACCTGCTTGTTGCATGGCCTTAAGCTCAATACCTCGGTGCATAATGGCATTGAGTTCTGCTGGAGTAAGATCTTGTAGGGTTAAAAAGTGTCTAACAGTCATAGTTTTGTCTTTTTAGTTATGTGAATTCATTTTTCTCCCCCCCCCCCCCTTTCTTTTTTTTTTTTTCTTTTTGTGGGGGGGGGGGGGAAAAATTATTTTAAAAAATGTTTAATGATGTTGGTTAGTTTGGTTACTAACTCATCGGTTTGTTCTGAACTCATAACAAACGTGGGTAATAAGCGAATGGTGTCGTTACGTGTGACATTGATGAGTAATTGTTGTTCGAGCGCGGTCGCAACCAGTCCACCACAAGGGCGATCCAACTTAATACCAATCATGTATCCCTTGCCGCGAATATCCAGTACGCCAGTTTGCTTAGCTAACGCCTCTTTAAACCGTTTAAGCAGTGTACTGCCTTTGTTGGCGATGGCTGGAATGTAATGATTGCTTTCTAATACATTTATTACCGCCAAGCCCGCGGCACATGCAAGTGGATTACCACCAAATGTCGTACCATGATTACCCGGAACAAGTACTTCTGATGCCTTACTTTTAGTGAGGCAAGCTCCAATGGGCATTCCGTTACCAAGTGCTTTGGCAAGTGTTAATACATCTGGAACGATGCTTTCATGTTGAAACGCAAACCATTCACCTGTACGTCCCATACCTGTTTGGATTTCATCCAGCATTAGTAGCCAGTTATTGGTATCACAAATTTTTCTTAGAGCGGTTAAATAACCCGCTTGAGGTATATGAACTCCGCCTTCTCCCTGAATCGGTTCGACTAAAATAGCAACAATGCTTGGGTTGTTTGATAGAGCTTGAATTGCATCAACGTCATCAAAAGGTACGCGAATAAAACCATCAACCAAAGGGGTAAATCCTTCATGTACTTTTGGGTTTCCTGTGGCAGAAAGCGTGGCCATGGTGCGGCCATGAAAACTGTTTTCCATAACAATGACAGTAGGGTTTGTAATGTTTTGTTGGTTGCCGTATTTTTTGGCAATTTTTAATGCGGTTTCGTTGGCTTCTGCCCCAGAGTTACAAAAGAAAACGCGTTCCATGCTGGATAATTGAATCAGTTTATTCGCAAGCTCTGTTTGGTTGGGAATCTGATATAAATTTGATGTGTGCATAAGGGTTTTACTTTGCAGGCAAATGGCATCCGAAATAGCGGGGTGCGAGTGCCCTAAGCTGCATACAGCAATGCCACTTAAGGCATCTAAATAGGTTTTTCCATTTATATCTTGTAACGTAGCACCACTGCCTTTTTCAAAGGTAACGGGCAGTCTTGCGTAGGTATTCATTAAGTGCGCCGACATGTTTTTTTGTCCTTTTTAATAAAAGTGGTTCTAACGTTTAAAAAACAAAAAAGCAACCAGAATAGAGTAATTTGAACCCTATGCTTAACGGTTGCTTTTTAAATATTGGAATTAAAAATCCAAAGGAGTTATTTTAGCGTAATGATGGAGTATTTCAAGTAGTTTCCTTTATCGGGTATGGTTATTTCTCATTTTAGATGGGTGTTGTGGAGTAATAAAATCAATAATCAGTTAATGTTTAGGATAAAATATCGCTCTTAATTATTTTTTGAATCGAATTTTTTGGAGTGTTTTCAATGCAAACAATGGCGGATAGAGACGGCCTGATCTGGTTAGATGGTGAAATGGTTCCTTGGCGTGAGGCAAAAGTACATGTCTTGACGCATACATTACATTATGGGATGGGTGTGTTTGAAGGCGTTCGTGCGTATGAAGCAGAGCAAGGCACCTCTATTTTTCGTTTAGACATGCATACTGATCGTTTGTTTAATTCCGCTAAAATTATGAATATGGACATTCCCTATGATAAAGATACGATCAATGAGGCGCAAAGAGCGTCGGTTGAATTAAATAACCTTAAATCAGCTTACCTGCGTCCAATGGCCTTTTATGGCTCAGAAGGGATGGGATTGCGTGCCGATAATTTGAAAGTACATGTTATGGTTGCCGCTTGGGAGTGGGGTGCCTATATGGGGGAGGAAAATTTAACTCGTGGTATTAAAGTGGCCACCTCTTCTTATACGCGCCATCATGTCAATGTAACGATGACCAAAGCAAAATCGAACGGGTCATACATGAACTCGATGCTGGCGCTTCAGGAAGCAATCAGTCATGGTTGTGATGAAGCGTTATTGCTAGATACCGAAGGGTTTGTTGCAGAAGGCTCGGGTGAAAACTTCTTTATGGTTCGTGACGGTGTTTTGTATACGCCAGAATTAACCTCTGCTTTGGATGGTATCACACGTAAAACGATTATGTCATTAGCCAAAGACTTGGGGATCGAGGTGGTTGAAAAGCGCATTACGCGTGATGAAGTGTATATTGCAGATGAAGCATTTTTTACGGGAACCGCGGCGGAAGTGACGCCGATTAGAGAGCTAGATAATCGCCCGATTGGTATTGGTTCTCGTGGTCCAATAACGGAAAAACTGCAAACATTGTATTTTGATATTGTTCATGGTCGTTCGCCTGAGTACATGAACTGGTTAACCAAGGTATCTTAAGGAGTGTTAAAAATGAGTGAGCATTCAACGAATTCAAAAACGCATTACGATGTTACTTATAAGGATTTACCATTGCACTGCCCAACACGAGACATGAGTCTTTGGAACTCGCATCCTAGAGTTTTTTTACCGATTGAGCTGACGGGTAAGGCAAAATGTCCGTACTGTGGAGCAGAATATACGCTAACCGATTGGGATCCAAATCATTCGGGACATTAAAAGTTTAGAGGGTGTACGCCTCTTTAATTTTGTTTAAAAAAGCCCCTGTTTTTTGGGGCTTTTTTTTTGGGTTTTTTAAATTAGTTCTATCTCAATGTCTGTTTTTGGAATAGAGCAGCACGTTAAGATTTCTCCTTTACGAGAGTCATAAGCGGGACTTTGAATCTCTTCAACCTCCCCTGAAATTAAACGCACGGTGCAGGCACCACAGTTTCCACCACGACAGCTGTAAGGAATATCAAACCCATTCTCATCGAGTGCTTCGAGCATTGAAAATTGACCGTCAAACTCGCATTCCCCTTGTCCTGTCAGTGTAATTTTTGCCATCTTTTTGTTTTCCTCTTTTTTTTAAATGAGATCTAATAAATGAGATCTAATATTTTAACAAGTAAATTTTACTTCGAATGCAGTAAAATGGTATAAGTTTTTTTTATGACCGATTGAGGTCTTTTCATCTAGGAGTGCAGTAATAAAATGACTTGGAATGATTTTCAAACAAAGTTTCAAAAGGTTCGAGATAACAAAGTCTTTGAGCTGTTTGTAATTGGGGTGATTATTTTTTCATCGTTAATGATTGGTGTTCAAACCTATGACCTAGCTCCATGGGTTGATGGCGGTATTCGTTTTTTAGATTATGCTGTTACCCTGTTTTTTGTGATGGAAATTTCGATTCGAATGGCAGCTGAAGATCGCTTACGAAACTTCTTTAAAAAAGGTTGGAATGTTTTTGACTTTATTATTGTCGCGATCAGTCTGATTCCATTAGATGATTCTGAATATGCAATGATTGCTCGTATGTTACGTTTGTTTAGGGTTATGCGTTTGATTTCGTTTATTCCTGAATTACGTGTATTGGTGAGTGCATTAATTTCAGCATTACCCCGAATGGGCTATGTTGCATTGCTCATGTTTATTATTTTTTATCTGTATGCCGTAATTGGCAACCTATTGTATGCCAATTTAAATCCTGTGCTCTGGGGAGACTTGGGCGTTTCTTTACTGACCTTGTTTCGTGTGGCGACATTTGAAGATTGGACAGATGTGATGTATGAAGCGATGACGCTTTATAGTTTGAGTTGGATCTATTTCATTACCTTCATCTTTTTCTCTGCTTTCGTCTTTTTGAATATGATGATAGGAATTGTGGTTGAAGTTCTGGATGAAGAGCATAAGAAAATGGATGCAGAAACCAATGCTGACAAAATCGCTGAAGAGAAAGAGTTGAAAGATGAGTACACTAAACGAATGGAGGCTGAAATGGCTGCGCTGCATCAAAAACTAGATTTATTATTGGCACAGCAAAAAAACAGCTCAAGAGACTTAAGGGGGGGATTTAATGAGCTACCAAACTAATAGCTTAAAGCCCTCTTCTTGAAGTTCCATTAATGCGGCCGCGCCCACTTCAGCGTATTCAGTAAACGGCCGCATATCAGAATCTGCCCAGTGAAGGGAATTCATTGTATTGCCACACGCAATCCAGCGAACATTATAGTCCTTTGCAAAGCTCGCAATGCGTTCATAGGTAGAGGGGGCTACGGTACGTTTTGGTTTTTTGGCTAGCGTGTGCAAGCCTGGCCCAATCACTACTACGGCAATTTCAACATTATCATCGTATTTTCGAATCATGGCTTGAATAGAGTTTAAAATGCTGAGCTGATAATTCGCATCTGCTTTATTGAAAATATAAACGGCCTTGTGTTCTGCAGGATCACCTGGAAAGCGGTCACTTGCTTCATTTTGTAATTCAGGCATTTTAGTTAGAGACAATGGGGTAGGGTTGGCCATCGCGCTTTGGCTAAAAAAGGCCGTGAGTAAAATAAAGAACAGGGCTGTTTTATACATCTTAAGACTTCCTATCAATTAAGTGACGTAGTGAAATGCATATATTATATGATTAGCAATATTTAAAGAAAGTATTTAAAGAAGGGAAGTAGAAATGCAGTTACAGGCTTTGATTGAAGAAGAGATTAATAAGGGGTTCTCAGTGTGTCATTTGATTCTGGAGAACGAGAGTCAAATGCACTCAAGAGGAGAGCTAGAGTCTCACTTTAAGTTAGTATTGGTTTCAAATGATTTTGAAGGCGTGACAAAAGTAAGGCGTCATCAGTCTATATATAAGGTGTTGTCCGAATTGATGCCACAGTTTCATGCGCTAGCATTGCACCTGTATACCGAAAAGGAGTGGGCTGTTTTGTCTGAATTACCGACCTCTTCTCTCTGTGGCGGAGGGCACTAAATATCTAATTTGTGCATAAGTGTGTGGATAAAATCTGTACAAAGCAGCAATGCAATAAAAAGATCAATAAAAGGTAAAAGTTTTCTGAAAAAGGGTTGCGTTGTTGCGTTGATTGGTTAGAATACGCCCCGTTCCGAAGCAAAGGCTTTTAAGCCAGAAGCTTCGAGGCCGAGAAGTTATATAGACAGATCGAAATCGTGAAAAAAGTTTTCAAGAAAACAATTGACACGAAATGCGT
>JAMOLY010000084.1 GCA_027068835.1 Thiomicrorhabdus sp.
TACTGACATGGAAAAGCTTGATGTTGAAAGTAGAATTAAGCAACTTAATAGTGCTATTTTGTTTGTTATTATGGAGAATATCATTTTTAGAATGATCCTAAGGAGAGGGGGAATTTATTTCCTTTATAGGGTCATTATTGTGCATGGTTTTTATTGTATTGTCTTAATTTAGATCAATAAACTTTTAAGATAGTGCCCCGTGTGTGATATTTTTGACGAGGCAATTTTTTCAGGGGTTCCTGTTGCAATAATCTCTCCCCCTAATGAGCCGCCCTCAGGGCCTAAGTCAACGACCCAGTCGGCTGTTTTGATTACATCAAGGTTGTGTTCAATAATGATGATGGTGTTGCCTTGATCGCGTAGGTAGCCAATGACTTTGAGCAAGAGTTCAATGTCATGAAAATGCAACCCCGTTGTGGGTTCATCCAAAATGTAAAGCGTATTGCCAGTATCTCTTTTTGACAGTTCCTTGGCAAGTTTCACTCGTTGTGCTTCGCCGCCTGAAAGCGTGGTGGCACTTTGGCCTAATTTTATATAGCCAAGTCCAACTTCCATTAGCATTTGTAATTTACGAGAAATAACGGGAATCACATCAAAAAAGGCGCGCGCATCTTCAATTGTCATGTCTAAAATATCGTGAATATTTTTACCTTTGTATAGGATTTGTAGGGTTTCTCGATTGTAGCGAGCCCCTTTGCAAACATCACAAGGAACGTAAACATCGGGTAAAAAATGCATTTCTACTTTTAAAACCCCATCTCCTTGGCAGGCTTCGCAACGACCGCCTTTAACATTAAAGCTAAACCGCCCAGGTGTGTAGCCTCTTGCTCTGGATTCTGGCGTGGCTGAGAGCAATTCTCGAATGGGAGTAAATAAGCCTGTATAGGTTGCGGGGTTGGATCGTGGCGTTCTTCCGATGGCACTTTGATCAATATTGACCGACTTATCAAAGAGTTCCATGCCGTGTACCGCAGAATGTTCTGCGGGAATATGCATCGCTTTATTGAGCATATTGGCGGCAAGCTTTGATAGCGTGCCATTAATGAGAGTTGATTTTCCTGAACCAGAGACCCCTGTTACACAGGTTAACAGTCCAGCAGGGATTTTTAAGGTCACATTTTTTAGATTATTACCCCGTGCTCCCTCAATGGTCAGCCACTTGTCTTCTTGTGGTGCAAGCCGCTGTGTTGGAACCGCAATTTTCCGCGTTCCGCTGAGGTATTGCCCTGTTAATGAGTTTGGGTCTGCCATAATATGCTCAGGCGTACCTTGTGACATAATGCGCCCACCATGAATACCCGCACCAGGGCCTATGTCCAATACATGGTCGGCGGCACGAATAGCGTCCTCATCGTGTTCAACCACAATGACGGTGTTTCCTAAGTCTCGTAAGTGAATTAAGGTTGAGAGCAGGCGATCATTATCTCGTTGGTGCAACCCAATAGAAGGTTCATCCAATACGTACATGACACCCACTAAACCCGCGCCAATTTGACTGGCGAGTCGAATGCGCTGTGCTTCGCCACCTGAGAGCGTATCGGCACTGCGATTGAGGCTCAAGTAGTTTAAGCCAACATTGACTAAAAAGGAAAGGCGGTCATAGACCTCTTTAATAATTTTACTGGCAATTTGACCCTTTGCCCCTTCCAGCGAAAGTTGGTCAAAAATGTTGTGTAACTCGCCAATGGGGCGCTCTGTTAAAGAGGGTAGGTTATGGTTGTCGATAAAAACATGACGAGCCACTTCATTTAAGCGCGTACCATGACAGCTGGAGCATGGTTTACTAATGCGGTATTTATCCAATTCATCTCGTACGGTTTTACTTTCGGTTTCGGAAAAACGACGCTCCATATTGGGAATGACTCCTTCAAAACGTCGAACATCGCTGTATTTACCGTGAGGAAGTGGGATTTTTTTCTTACCTGAACCAAATAAAATAATTTGTTGTTGTTCTGTGCTCAGTGCTTTCCATGGTGTTTCAGTATCAAACTGATAGTGATCAGCCACCGCTTTTAATAGATCGTAGTAATATTTATGGCGACGATCCCAGCCTCGAATTACGCCACCTGCCAAGCTAAGCTCGGGATGAGTAATCACTCGCTCAGGAATAAAAGTCTCTTTTACGCCTAAACCATCACAGGCTGAACAAGCCCCGTGAGGGTTGTTGAATGAAAAAATTCTGGGCTCCAATTCTGAGACACTGTAACCACAGCGAGGGCAGGAAAATTTTTCCGAAAAAAGCAGTTCAAAATCGTCTTGTTCCTCCATTGGGAGTACTTGCGCAATCCCATCAGCTAAACGTAATGCGGTTTCAAACGATTCCGCTAAACGTTGTTTGATATCTGGTCGAACCTTAAAGCGATCGACAATGACCTCAATGGAATGTTTTTTATTTTTTTCTAACTGGATACTGCCATCCAAATCATATACTTTGCCATTGATTCGGGCACGGATAAATCCTTGTGCTTGCAGTTCATCAAGCAGGTGAATGTGCTCGCCTTTTTTGCCACGAACAATCGGAGCAATGAGCAAACATTTTGTGCCTTCAGGCAGTGTGAGGGTGTGGTCAACCATTTGACTGACTGTTTGTGCCTCTAAATCACAGTTGTGATTGGGGCAACGAGGTGTCCCCGCGCGAGCAAACA
>JAMOLY010000085.1 GCA_027068835.1 Thiomicrorhabdus sp.
TGAAGCGCTGGAATTAATTGCGAAAAAAGCCAATATCAGTATTCCATCTCAAATATCCGAATTGTTCTCTAAGCCTATTGCTCAAAAAACAGTCATTGATAAACAAAATATTGAAAAAGAGATTTTAGATTTTTTAAATGGGGGGGGATAAAAAGTTCTACATTGTCGTTTAACTTAGATTAGAAACGCATTGATTTATATGATTGTTTTGGGTATTTGGCGTAACTAAGTTTTTCTTTGTATGCGTTTAATTTTTGTTTTTTTAATCGTAGTTTATTTTGTGAATGGGTGAGTGATGCTTTAATTGCGACGGTTCTTTTTTGAATTTGACTTACGTAGTTTACGGTTTCGTGCCCAATCTCCTCTCGCGCTAACTCTTCTACATTGTAAAACCATTTATAAGGGTCTAATCCCTGTGCTTCGGCTTCTCGCTGAAGCTTTCGTATACGTCCAGGACCTGCATTGTAAGCGGCTAAAGAGAAGTTGATTTGATCCTCTTTTGAATACATGGGGTTGTCAAAATAATTATCTCGAAGAACAGAAAGGTATTTTACGCCTGCGTGGATGTTCTCTTCTAAGTTATCGATATTTGGAATATCAACGACTTTGGCTTGTGCGGTTGCATCTTTAATTTGCATTATCCCTTTGGCGCCAGCTTTACTAACGAGATGATGTTGAAAGCGAGATTCTTGGTAAGAAAGCGAGGCGATCAAAAACCAATCAAAGTCATAAAATTCTGCGTATTTTTCAAAATAATATTGTAAGCAAGGCGTTTCATCTAAGGCATTGAGTGACAGAGGCGTTTTAACCCAAAAAGGGTTTTTATAATATTTTTGATAGATACTATTGCCCAAAAATTTTCCTGGTTTAGCGTAGGCATTAATAAAATTATTTAAAGAGTGCTTTAAGTTTGGAAGGTTTTTGTTTAATGCCCAAGCGATTTTTCCGCCATGGTGAAAGACTATGTTCGTTTGTAGGTTTAAATTGGTATAGGTGTGCTGGTAAATTTTGGCAATATGGTCATCTACCACTGTATATTCAAATAGACCCGCATTGACCATTTCAAGCAAGTCTTCGGCTTCTAGTACAGGGTCTGCCTGAAAAATTTCAATTCCAGGAAGTCCTAATCGGCCTAGTGCTTGGCTCATTTTCTCTAAGCGAACAATGTAACTGCTGTTTGCTACGACAATGATCTGTTTATTTGAAAGATCTTCAAGTTTGGTAATAACAGGGCTGTTTTGATTGGATACCAGTATTTCTTGTACATTTTGAATGTAAGGTTCTGTAAAATCAACACGGTATTTTCGTGCATCCGTTACCGTCAGTCCTGAAGCAATGATGTCTCCACGTCCTGCAAGCAGTTCATTAAACAGTTGATTAAAGGGGTGCGTTAAAAAAATAACGTGGGTTTGGTAGCGTTTTTTTCTTGGCCCACGATTTAGGTATTTTTCATAAGCTTTTATGAGATCGTGCTCCAAGCCCCTTTGCCCTTTGATGGTATGAAAAAAATTGGTGCCATTGTAGCTAACGAGTACTCGAAGTATTCTGCGTTTTCGTATTTGATCAAGATCGCCGATAAAGGGTTGATTTATGCGTTCTAGTAGAGAATTTTGTACGGGATTTTCTTGGGAAGTTTGTTTTGGATCGGCCAGTGGAGAGCTTAGGAAAGCACCTAAGGCAAAAGAAGTGATGGCAACTGTTTTTAAAGAGAGCTTAGATGATGGCAAATCATGTTCCCAATTGAATCCATTTGAACGCTTTATTTTAGAGTAGATACGATTTAAAAAGTACTTTTTTTACGAGCAACGCGTGTTGTTTATGGTCGGGAGGACCAGGGGTCTCGTTTACAGAGTATATTTTACTGGTAATTTGTTATAATACGCGCAATTTTTATAAATACAGCTCCTTTACGCTTTATTGTTTTGTGAAATGTTAGGTAATAAAGTAATTTGGGCTTTTAATCTTAGATGGTATCGAGTGACTACAGAAAATACAACGGTTCAACAGGACCCACATGCACAGCGTGAAGCTGAAAAATACGACAACCCTATTCCGAGCAGAGAGTTTATTCTTGATGCTTTAGAGACGGCACAAAAGCCATTAAGGTTGTATCAAGTGGCGAAGGTATTAGACGTTTCGGAGGACGACGAAGAACGTTATGAAGCGTTGTCACGCCGTTTAAAAGCGATGGTACGTGACGGGCAGCTTATTCGTAATCGTCGTGGTGCGTTTGGTTTACTGAAAAAAATGGACTTAATTAAAGGGCGTGTTTTAGGACACCCCGATGGTTATGGTTTTTTAGTACCTGAAGAGGGCGGGAAAGATCTTTTCTTATCAGAAAAAGAGATGCATAAAGCATTGCATGGCGATTTGGTTATCGCTTCTGTGGTGGGTGAAGATCGTCGAGGCCGTCAAGAGGGTGCGATTGTTGAGGTAATTGATCATCGAACAAAACAAGTATTGGGTCGTTTAGCAACTGAAAATGGTCTTTCTTGGGTACGCCCTAATAATAACCGACTGACACAAGATGTTTTTATTCCTAAAGATGGTTTATTGGATGCGAAAGAAGAGCAAGTGGTTTTGGTTGAAATTTTAAGCCAACCTACGCTGAGATCTGGTCCGATTGGTAAAATC
>JAMOLY010000086.1 GCA_027068835.1 Thiomicrorhabdus sp.
ACCTATTTATCCAAAGGTGATGTGTCGCTCTCCATTAGCTTAACTGCCGTAACCAGTTTAATGACTCCCTTTACCTTGCCCATTATCACAGCACTGAGCATGGCGTATTTTATGACAGATACTCATGCATTTAACTTATCCGTTGCCACCACGATTCTGCAACTGTTTGTCATTACCTTGCTACCGGTTACGCTGGGTATGTTTGTGCTGACACGCTGGCCAAACATAGCACAGACGATTGAGCGAGGCTTAAAGTGGGTTTCCATTCTATTTTTGTTTTTTATTATTGCGCTCATAATACTCAAAAACATAGATCAAATGGCTCATTTTTTTGCACAAGCAGGCGTAGCCACCCTATTGCTTAATGTTGCAACACTGCTCTTAGGTTATCAGCTCGCCTGCTGGGCAAAGCTCTCTCGCCCACAAGCGATCTCAATTGGCTTTGAAGTTGGTATACAAAATGGCACCTTGGCATTGGTGGTGGCTGGCACCCTCATTGGCAATGAGGTAATGATGATTCCTGCTGCTACCTACTCGATCTTAATGTTCTTTTCTGGTGGGTTGTTTGCATGGTGGCTTAATCGACGTTAACGGGGAGCATAAAAAAGGAGCGACCCGCTCCTTTTAAAGTTAATGACTCTCGTCTCGTTACTAAAGCTTATCAGGCGTTAACTCCGCTTGCTCTAAAAAGTGCCGGAGTCGAGTCACCTCGGATTTATCTGAAATTTCATGCCCGTGATGAGGCAAGCTTAATGAAATTTCAGTGTCATTAAGCTTTACTTTGGCGTGATTGTTTTTGGATAAATCAATCTCTGCACCGTAGTGCTCCAACGCATGAGACAGTTTTTTCCAATCTAAATTCGTCGCAATCGGGTGGGCAAATATTTTTGTTAAAATTACTTTATGTTTATGACTCATAGCGCACTCCTTTTTAGTGAGACCTTTTTTATTATACGCTTTTAAGTATTAATTACACCCCAACTGTTTTTGCGTTTCTGCCAGCCGTTCAACCGTTCCAACATCTGACCAATACCCTGTAAATAAACAGCCCGAAACCTGTTTTTGTTGCATCGCTTCTCTTAAAATCGGGGCCAATTTAAGAAACGCAACCGCACGGTGTTTAAACAGTGCGGGCGATAACACACTTAACCCCGCAAACGTTTCATGACCCGATTTAATCACCTGTTGTTGCTCGTTCAAACCAAAGTCCCCTATTTGATTATGTTCGGGGCTGGGAACCAGTACAAGATGTGCTAAACAAGTATTGTCTTCACACATTTTTTTTGCTTGGCTCAATAAGTGTTCAAATTGAAAATCACAATACACATCACCATTTATCACCAAAAATGGCGACTCCCCTAACAGAGGCAGTGCTTGAATAATGCCTCCCGCAGTTTCTAACCCGCCTTCTGGCTCTGGTGAATAATGAATATTTACCCCCCACCGCTCACCATTGCCCAACTGTTGCTCCAGCGTTTGACCCAGCCAAGCATGATTAATCACAATATCGGTGATGCCAATGGCGGCTAATTTTTCAATATGGTACTCAATTAGGGGCTTGCCACACACGGGAACCAAAGGCTTGGGCAAGGTATCGGTTAACGGACGTAAACGATTGCCTCGCCCTGCGGCTAAAATCATCGCTTTAATGGGAGGAGTCACCTTATCACTCATTTTGCATGACTTAATTTTGGCAATATTTTGGTTTCAATCAAGCGTACTAAATCCGTCATATCAGAATATTTTTCGCCCACTTGTGCAATGTAATGTAATGTCATTGGAATATCGTTTAAATAGTTCGCTTTCCCATCTCGGTGATTTAGACGAGCAAAAATGCCACTGGCTTTTAAGTGGCGCTGAATGCCCATAAAATCCATCGACTTTTGAAATGCCTTCCACTCATCTTTGCGCATCAAGTTTTGAGAACACAGCTGTAAAAAATAAGCGCGTTGCCACTCGGTTACCTGCTCGGTTGGCCACGCAATATAACAATCTCGCAAAAGCGACACCGCATCGTAGGTTAAGGGCCCTTGAACAGCATCTTGAAAATCTAAAATACCAGGAGAGTCACTCGCGTTTACCATTAAATTACGGCTGTGATAATCTCGATGCACATACACCTTGGGTTGCGACAGTGCGGCATGTTGCAGATGCATTTTAACCGCTTGCCACTGCTGCGTTTCAACCTTATCTAAAGAGGTATTTAAATGGGTTCCCAGTAACCAGTCTGAAAACAGATTCATTTCGGCCTCTAATAACGGAGCATCATAGCTAGGTAGGTTTTTCGCCATGGTTTGCCCTTTACTCTGCAAGGTAACCAAAGCGGTTAATGCTTGTTGGTAAAGCCTATCCACCTCCAATTCCGTTGCGTGCTCCAGTGCTGAAAGGTAGGTCTCACTGCCTAAATCGGTTAACAATAAAAAACCTTGTTCAAGGTTTTTAGCCAACACTTTGGGGACTTGTAACCCCATCTCAATAAATTGCTCTGAAATACGAATAAATGGACGACAATCTTCCAACTCAACAGGTGCGTCCATAATAATGTAAGAAGTTTCTTGCCCGTCATGACTTGTGGCATGTATTCTAAAATAACGCCGAAAGCTGGCATCGTTTGATGCAGGGAGGGGGGGGGATATTTTTTGATCGGCTAAAAAAGATAACTGGTTTATCCAGTTCAACATCGTTTCAAATCTTTCGGTCATTTACACAATACTCGGGTTAATATAGACAATATACGAATAATTAATGATTATCCTCTTGATGTCAAACGTTGCGTCACAATTTAAAGCACCGATTCTTAAATTTTCTCCCCCCCCCCCTATCCAAAAAAAGCCAGTGCGGAGTGTTACGCTCCGAACTGGCTTTAAAAATGAACATTATTTTAAAGAGACCTTACTCTCTATAAAAATAAAAAGTAAGCTTAATCTTCTAGTTCAATTTTATCTGCAATACCATCTCTGTTCTTATCTTTTACTTCAACGACCGTATAGCCTGTTTTAAGGTTGCGTTCAAACTCCATACGAGTTAAATAATCATCTTCCCCTTTAAATCGTGTATATCCATCAATAAAGAAATCAACGCCTAAAACAGTAATTTTATACTCTTGAAATGCTTCAACAGCACTTTCAACTTCGACTTCATAGTCCTTGCTCACTTCTACTTCAGAAGCAAAAAACATCCCATCGCCCTTCAAATACCCTTCCACTTCAACAAAGTTGCCAACACGCAAATCGTGCATTTGGAAGTTATCATTACGATAAGACTTGTTTTCAAACTTTGTTTTCATCGCCGTATAAATCGTAATCGGATTTTGTCCTGCTACAGGCGTGACTTCAAACGAGTTGTTATCCATATTAATACTGGAAATCATTGCCGATACTTTAGCTTCTTCTTTCTTAACTTTGCATTTTGCAATAACCAGCTTACCATCGACAAAACGCCCTTCTACTTCAACGTATGCATTATTCGGAACTTGAGAATCAGCAGACGGCTCATTCAAACGACCTACATCCACGCTAAAGCCATTCATATTAAAGTTGCCGTCTGAAAAGTCACTTACATAACCTTTCATTTCAAAGGTGTCTTTATCGCCATACTCAAACTCTTCCGACTCTACTTTAGTAGCAATCATTTTATCGCCATCAAAATAGCCCTCAACTTCAACATAAGCACCTTCAAACAATCCGTTTGAAAAGTCCTTAAGTTTGGCATGACTTGCATCCACAGAGACGCCATTCAGAGTAAAGAAGTTATTCATATAGTGAGTCACATACCCTTTTAATTCAACTTCCTCTTCCGACACTTTTTTACTTTTAACTTCTGAAGCAATGAAGTAACCGTTAGAATCAAAAAAACCATTTACTTCAACAAAGTCTCCGTTATAAAAAGCGTTTTCAGTCATGTCGCTTGAATTAAAACAAGCTGTTTCACCCTTAAACTCAACAGAAGAAGCGAGTGTAGCAAAGCTGGCTGTTAACCCAAGTGTTAATGCAATTGCAGAAGAAAGTGTTGTTAATTTTAGAGATTTTTTCATTGTAATTTTCCTTAAATTTCAAATAATCAAACGTAGTTACCTTTACTACTAATTGGGATTATAATCCCAACTTGTTCTATGTCAAGAAAAAATAAAGATACGAATTCAACCTATCACACACCACCCTTTGTAATAAAACCCATTAAAAACAGGTCTTCATAGCACCTCTCTAATTTTTTAGATACCCAAGGATCCGCTATGAAAACTCTAATCATCCAATTTCAACAGCTCATGGACACAAGCATTCAATCGCTCTCCAGCATTGCATCACTCGCCTTACGCCTCTACTTAGTCCCAGTTTTTTGGGTGGCGGGCATGAATAAAGTCAACTCTTTTGATGACATTGTGGCTTGGTTTGGCAACGAACAGTGGGGGCTTGGCCTTCCTTTTCCAGAGTTACTTGCCTTTTTAGCCACATCTGCCGAAGTGGGTGGTGCCATTCTTTTACTGTTTGGCTTTGCAACCCGCTGGGCAACGATTCCACTTATGATTACCATGGTTGTCGCCATCACCAGTGTACACTGGCAAAATGGCTGGCAAGCGGTTCATGATTTAATGTCACCATGGGCATCAGACAATGCAGCCATGGCCATTGAAAGACTCGAAACATCCAAAGAGCTTTTGCAAACCCACGGAAATTACGACTGGCTCACCGAGCACGGTAGCTTAATTGTAAGCAACAACGGCATTGAATGGGCGGCTACCTACTTAATCATGCTGTTTGCACTGTTTGCATTAGGGGGGGGGAAATTTTTCAGTGTGGATTATTGGATTCGTAAACGTTATATGACTTAAGAGCTTAAGGGTTGCAACTCGCCATAAAAAAACGCCTGTTTAGAATGCTCTAAACAGGCGTTTTAAGTTCAATTATTTAAAAAATGATGCTCTCTAAAAAGCTCAATACTTCCAAACAATTTGTGCACTGAAAATATCCACAGCATTCTTATAAGAGCCCTTAAGTGTATGTATATCATTAGCTGTATAGTTTACTTTTGCTGTATCTTCCGCTAAATGACTGTATGCCAGATCCAAATTCAATGATGAACTGACTTTATAACCCAAACCAACCGATAACCATTTTCGGTCTACATCGGGGGTACGAGGACTTCTATTCTCAGGGTTCGAAACAGGTGTTTGGTCAAATGCAATTCCTGTTCTTAGCTTCAGTTTATCGTTCACTTTATAAATCCCTCCCAAAGAAAGGCGCCAACTATCCTTAAAATCCTGACGTGTATTAGAATCCTCTTGATCCGAATCAAAGTTAATCACCAACTCTTTATAGTCACTCCATTGTGTCCAAGTCGCATCCGCTAAAATTTGCAACTTATCATTGACTCCTTGATTAAGGCTTAAGGATAAACTCGCTGGTAAATTAACAGTAGATTTTACATCAGCATCTACTATATTAATTAAACCGCCCGCATTTATAACCCCCGTATAATCAACCTTACCTTTTGCAAAGTGTGTAATAGAAGAACGATAGGATACGCCTAAATTAGTTAAAGGTGTTGGCTTATAAAATAAGCCTAAATTATAACCATATGCCCAGCTATCAGCTGTAATTTTTGCATCGCCATCCTCTGCAGCAGGATTTCCAGCTAAAGTATTATCAACCTTACTCGATAAAACTAAATCAACATATTGAGCGTTTAAACCAAGACCAAACGAAAGTTGATCATTTATTTTTTTCGCAATGGATGGATTGATATTCAGCGTTTTTAAGTTGGTTTCAAATGCATGATAACGCCCCACCCAATTATCTTCATATTTAATTTTTTGACCAAAAGGTACATTAATTCCAAGTCCAATATCATAATCAGCATAACGACCTTTCCAGTATAAATTAGGAACAAACCCAGTTGTTGCACCATTATCATTATTACCAGAGGTTGCCCCACTAAACCCCGAAAGAGGGCCAGGATAGTCACTCGTAGAACCATTATTACTAAACTCAGATTTTGGTACAATCAAATGCCCTGCAAAAATGGCTTCATTGCCAGAAATTTCCGTCATTCCCGCAGGGTTAAACCACATCACACTCGCATCTTCTGCATTGGCCGCCGCACCAGCGTAAGACAATCCTTGACCACTGGCACTTTGTTCAATTAAAGCAAAGCCCGCTGCATAAATAGAAGGGGTGGCTAAGGCCATTAACATGGCGACGGTTAACTTACGATTGCGCATACAAAACTCCAAGATTAAATAAAATCGCCCATTATGTTAACATGCGAGACCGCAACGTAGTAAAACTGAATCAGTATTGTCAATATATTAGAGCACTTCCAGCGCTTGCTGTAAATTTTTAACCCCTATAATTTCCATACTGGGTATGCCATTTTTAGGCACATTTCCTATCGGAACAATTGCACGCTTAAAGCCATGCTTTGCGGCTTCAAACAGGCGCTCTTGGCCACTGGGAACAGGACGAATTTCTCCTGCTAACCCAACCTCACCAAACACAATCAATTCTTGTGACAACGGCTGATCACGCATACTGGATAAGATAGCGGATAACACCGCTAAATCAGCAGAGGTTTCAGTAATTTTTACCCCCCCCACTACATTCACGTATACATCTTGATCGCTGGCTTGAATGCCGCCATGGCGATGCATCACCGCCAACAACATCGCGATACGGTTTTGATCCAAACCAACCATCACTCGCTTGGGTGCACCGTAAAGCGAATCATCGACTAGGGCTTGTATTTCAACCAACAACGGGCGCGATCCTTCCCAAACGACCATGACCACAGAGCCAGATGAAACCGCTTCGCCACGAGATAAAAAAATGGCGGAGGGGTTTTTAACCTGCTTCATCCCTCTTTCGGTCATTGCAAAAACCCCCAGCTCATTGACTGCGCCAAAACGATTTTTAATGGCTCGCAAGGTTCTAAATCGACTGTCGGATTGGCCTTCTAAAAAAACCACGGTATCCACAATATGCTCTAATACACGCGGCCCCGCGACCTCTCCCGATTTGGTGACGTGACCGACCAAAAAGATGGCAATATTATTTTGCTTGGCAAACCGTGTTAAAAACGCGGCCGACTCTCGTACTTGAGAAACACCCCCTGCCGCACCAGAGACCTCTGCAAGTTGCATGGTTTGGATTGAATCAATCACCATAATTTTAGGCGATTCTGCCAAGGCCGAATGCGCAATCAACTCGACATCTGTCTCAGTTAATAAACGCAATTTTTCATCGGGCAGTTGCATCCGTTTGGCTCGCAATGCAACCTGTTGCAACGACTCTTCACCTGTTACATACAGCACATTGTATTCGGTGCTTAACTGACACATCACCTGCAACAGAATTGACGACTTTCCTACGCCGGGGTCTCCGCCAATCAAAACAACCGATCCAGGAACAATGCCACCGCCCAATACGCGATCCAGCTCTTTCATGCTGGATGAAATTCGAGGCACTTCTGCAAGATCGACATCGGAAATGTTTTTGACCTTGGCCTCAACGGCACCCGAATAGCCTTTCGAAGGTGCGGTGGGCACAACGGGAATGGCACTATTTTTACCTGAGTTAAGTTTAATTTCTTGCAAGGTATTCCAAGCGCTGCATACCGCGCATTGACCTTGCCATTGTGAATGGTCTGCACCGCATTCGGTACAGACATAAGCTGATTTTATTTTTGCCATACTTTTTCTTTGTTAAGTTTTATGATGCATGACGCTCAACCGCGTTCACAGGCTTAACCTCAACCGATATACCTTGAAAGTCAATTGGCGTCTCATCAGGAAAAATTTCTGAGAATGGTTTAGAACGACTACTGTTTTGGACAATTCGCACATGATGACGCGTTAAACCACGTGGTTCTGCAACACCACACGAGTGAGCAATCAACTCAACTTCATGAATCAAATTATGATGGTAGTTCATTACCCGCTGTGATTTTTTCTTAGGGGATAAGCCACTTTGTAAACGTTCATTATGCGTGGCAATACCCGTAGGGCAAGTGTCTTTATGGCAATGCATTGATTGAATGCAGCCTAATGAAAACATAAATCCACGCGCCGAAGTAATAAAATCCGTACCCACTGCCAGTGCCCAAGCCACCTTCGTTGGATTGGTTAATTTGCCCGAGGCGATGACTTTTACCTGATCTCTTAAACCATATTTGGTTAAAATATCAATCACATAAGGTAACGACTCATTTAATGAGATACCCACGTCATCCATCAATGCAACGGGGGCAGACCCCGTGCCACCTTCTGCGCCATCAATGGTAATAAAATCAGGCGCACTCTCTTTTCCCACTTCGTTAATTCGAAGACAAAGACTTTCAAGCCATTCAGGAGACCCCATCACAAACTTAAACCCAACGGGCTTGCCTGTGACCTCTCGTATACGAGCAATCATCGCCAACAAATCATCATTGCAAGCAATGTCGGCATGACGGTTTGGGCTAATCGAACTGACACCCACAGGAATTCCTCTGATTTCAGCAATTTCTTTGGTAATTTTTGCCGCAGGTAAGATGCCACCTTTCCCAGGTTTAGCGCCTTGGCTCAATTTAATTTCAAACATTCTTACTTGCTCAATGGCCGCGGCTTCTCGTAACTTTTCATTGCTTAAATCGCCATTTTTATCACGATAGCCGTATTTAGCCGTTCCAATTTGTGCAATTAAATCCGCCCCTCCTTCTAAATGATAAGGAGAGATGCCACCTTCACCCGTATTCATCCAACAACCTGCTTTTTTAGCCCCTTTACTTAAAGCCAGCACCGCAGGTTTGGATAATGCACCAAAACTCATTCCCGATATATTAAACATGGAGGTGGCTTTAAAAGGCGTTTTACAATTTTCACCAATCACTAGCGGGGGGGAAGAAACCGCATCACGCTCTAATAACGGAAACGGGCAACTGGTAAATAAAATTTTACCAGGAAAGCTAATGTTGCGGGTGGAGCCAAATGCCTCAGTGGTGGATAGGTTTTTTCCTGCTCGATAAACCCAGCTTCGTTGCGCACGGTTAAACGGGCGTTCATCTTGATCGGCTGCAAACATGTATTGGCGCAAAAAAGTACCTAGGTACTCAAATAAGTATCGAAAACGTGCGATCACAGGGTAGTTATGCCTAATGGCATGTTCGGTCTGAAAGCGGTCAATAAAGTAATACACAATAATCAAAAGAAATAAAAACCCAACAACCAAGATAAAGACCATTGCCATCCAGTCTAATACCGTATTCACCCATGTTATATCCATCTTTTTACTTCCCCTTAAATCTTGTTTTTGTTCTCAGTATAGCGATCATTTACAATAGCCTAAGCATAATTTAGATTAAAAAAAAAGCCCTACCAAAATAGGTAGGGCTTTTAAATAAAGGTTTTAGCATCTTAAACAATCAATGCTTAATATCACGCCAATACTCTCTTTTTAATAAGTAAAGCAACAACAGTAAAACCAGTAAAAAGGCGACCACTTTCCAGCCTAAATCTAGGCGCTGAACCTTAGAAGGTTCGCCCGCATACGCCAAAAAGTTGGTAATGTCACGTGCCGCTTCTTCATACTCTTCAGGCGAAGCATGACGCTGAAAGCCTTCCAAAACGTTTGGCATGGCGGTACCTTTTAAGGCTTTATTATCCCACTCTCCTTGTTCGTTCTGATGGTAGGCACGTAAAAAAGTATAGATGTAATCATCCCCTTTTAAACGAGCCATCAAAGACAAATCAGGCGCATCCGACCCTAATACGGCTCGTGCGACACCGTCTTCCATACGAGTCATCACGTGCTCAGTCACCGTATTAAGACCGTGAGCCATCTCACTAATCACTTCATCATCCGTCCAGCCTAAATCACGTGCAACGCGATTGTAGCGCATGTACTTGAGAGAGTGACACGCCATGCAGTAGTTTGAAAACAGTACCGCTCCACGTTTCAGTGATTCTTGGTCACGTATGTTGTTTTCAGCAGATTCCAACTCAATTGAGTACCCGCCTGCCGCTTGAACGTTCATTGTGAATGGTAATAACAATAAACTCGCTATCCATAGAATTTTTTTCATTTAAGTCACCCTCTCTGGAACAGGTTTGGTTTTTTCATTCGCCGATGTAAATGGCAGCACCAAGAAGAACATAAAATACAAGGCCGTAAAAATTTGCGCCAATTTCGTATAAAGCGGTGTAGATGGTTGCGTACCTAAAAAGCCAAGTACGAAGAAACTAATCACCAGTATCGTTAACAACACTTTATAGGAGTTACCACGATAACGAATTGACTTAACCTTACAGCGATCTAGCCACGGCATTGCAAATAAAATAACCACCGCCGCACCCATTGCAACCACGCCTAAGAACTTATCGGGTATTGCTCTTAAAATCGCATAAAAGGGCGTAAAGTACCAAACAGGAACGATATGATCAGGCGTTTTAAGCGGATTTGCAGGTTCAAAGTTTGGTGCTTCAATAAAATACCCCCCCCCCTCTGGCGCATAGAATAGAACCAATGCAAACAGAATAAAGAAGAACACCGCACCCATCGCATCTTTCACCGAATAGTAAGGGTGGAAACGAATGCCGTCTAATGGAATGCCGTTATTATCTTTTAGTTTTTTAATCTCAACACCGTCTGGGTTGTTTGATCCAACATGATGCAGCGCAACCAAGTGCATAAAAACTAAAATGACCAACACCAATGGCAAAGCAATGACGTGCAGTGCAAAGAAACGGTTTAGCGTCACTTCTGAAATAACGAAGTCACCACGAATCCACAATGCTAAATCTGGCCCAATGACTGGAATCGCACCAAACAGAGAGATAATAACCTGAGCCCCCCAGAAAGACATTTGTCCCCATGGCAACAAATACCCCATAAAGGCTTCAGCCATTAACACTAAGAACAATAACATTCCGATAATCCAGACTAACTCTCTTGGTTTTTTGTAAGAGCCATAAAGCAATGCCCGCATCATATGCAGGTAAATAACAATAAAGAAGGCTGAGGCACCTGTTGAGTGTAGATAGCGTAACAACCAACCCCACTCAACATCTCGCATAATGTACTCTACCGAGCTAAAGGCAAGCTCACCACTTGGTTGATAACTCATAGTCAACCAAATACCGGTTACAATTTGATTCACTAGAACAATCAATGCTAATGAGCCAAAAAAGTACCAAAAATTAAAGTTTTTAGGCGCGTAGTATTCACCAACGTGCTTATTCCATGTACTAGAAACAGGATAACGCTCATCAAACCAACCTAATAATGACGACTTTCCTGAGGGTGATTCATTTGTTTGATTTGACATTATACAACCCCTTCTTCAACTGGATCTTCTCCAACCCGAACAATACTATCAGACACAAAATGATAAGGAGGAATCTCTAAATTTGTGGGTGCAGGTACGGATTTCGCTACACGTCCAGCCAAATCAAAACTAGAACCGTGACATGGGCAGAAAAACCCTCCTTGCCAACCTTCCTGCATATCTGGTGAACCTACCGCTGGACGGTACAAAGGTGCACACCCTAAATGAGTACAGATACCCACCACAACCAAAAACTCTTCATTAATTGATCTAAAGGTATTTTTACTGTAATCAGGTTGTAACGATTCGTCCGAATCTGGATCCAATAAGTCCGTTACATTTTCAGCTAAAATTTTCAGCATTTCAGGCGTTCTACGAACGACCCATACAGGTTTTCCACGCCATGAAACGGTTAACATCTGCCCAGGTTGCAACTGACTTATGTCCGCATTTACGGGCGCACCAGCCGCCTTAGCTCGTTCACTTGGCATCCAAGAGCCCACAAAAGGAACCAGCATAAAACCTGCTCCAATCGCCCCAACAACGCCTGTAGCGCCTGTTAACACTTTACGACGCGTTAAATTCACGTCTGTACTTATTTGATCTTCTGTCGACATATCACCTTCCTAATTATGCGCAAGCAAATCTTTATTAAAATAAAACATCACGGCAGTATATACTGAGAAAGTCATTAAAT
>JAMOLY010000087.1 GCA_027068835.1 Thiomicrorhabdus sp.
CGCTCTTTCACCTCTGTAGGCGTATGAAAAAATACTAAATTTTCCTGAAACGCATTTAACACTAATGCCACTGCAAAACCAAATGCAACAACAATCACTCCAATCAATACAAGTCTTTTACTACGAGGTTTCATCCATTCATCCCTTGACCATCTACACGCGCAAAATCTGCTTCCATTCGTTCAAGCTCTTTTTTGGCTTTATTACGCCTTTTAAAAACCCAAACGCCCTCTACAATCATTAAAAACAATGCGGTTCCATAAGAACCCCAAATATAGAACCCATGACCACCCATATGTAAAAATTCCGCTATATCCATGATTCATGCCTCCTTATTTTTTTGAAATCTGACTGGCCCATAAAGCCACTTTCTTACGCTCTAAAATGATCGCTTGCGCCCTGCGTAAAACAACAGCAATTGTGTACGCCCAGCAAGCAAACACCATCAATAATAGCGAATAAAGCATAGCATCCGTCATGCTTGCACCTGAAGAAACCGAAAACGAAGAACCTTGATGCAAAGTGTTCCACCAAATAACCGAGAAATAGATAATAGGCACATTCACTGCACCAACAATGGCTAAAAATGATGCCGCACGACTCGCTCTCTGGCGATCAGGAATGGCACTATAAAGCCCCATATACCCAAGATACAAAAACAACAAAAGCAATTCTGACGTTAAACGTGCATCCCAAATCCAATAGGTTCCCCACGTTGGACGCCCCCACAACGCACCTGTCAATAAAGCAATAAAGGTAAACATCGCACCCGTTGGAGCAAGAGAGTACGCCATAATATCAGCCATTTTAACGCGCCACACCAAAGAGATAACCGCATACATTGCCAACAACAAATAAATAAACATCGACATCCAAGCCGCTGGCACATGGATAAACATAATTCGATAACTATTCCCTTGCTGATAGTCAATAGGTGCGACAAAAAACCCCAAATGCAAGCCAATCGCGGCTAAAACCAATGCCAAACTCATAAAAATAGGCACAAGGAGATTGGCTAACGGGTAAAAGTTGGATGCTGACGCATACTTCATCCAAGGTATTCGACGTATTCCACTCATTTATGTTTTCCTCAACATGTACAGTTTTTTTGGGGTTAATTGATTTGAGATATTTTTTATGAATATTTATTATACGCATAAACGGCTAATCCAGTGTAATTTTTAACGCCGTGGCTACCGCAAAAGGAGAAAGAACAAGACTCACTATTAAAGCGGCTCCTAACAAAGAAAAATGTGCAGTCACATCCACCCCATTCATTGTCGATGAAACCGCCGAGGTTCCTAAAATCAACACAGGAACATACAGTGGCAAAAGCAACAAAGTCACTAAACCGCCACTGCTTTTAAGCCCAACAGTTAGAGCCGCCCCAATGGCACCCAACAAAACCAAGATGGGTGTTCCAATAAGCAAACTTAAAGTAAGAATAGCAATTTCATTAAATGCCAGCCCAAACTGCAATCCCATTAAAGGGGCAAGCAATACGATAGGCAGGCTTGTAATAACCCAATGCGCCACCAACCGGACCAGCAACATCAATGAGATAGGAACGGGCATCAACATTTGCTGTTCAAGCGTTCCATCATCCAAATCTTCTGAAAACAACCGATCCAAAGCCAAAACGGTTGAAAACAGCGCCGCAATCCAAATCGCACCTGGCGCAATGGTTCTTAATAGGTCAGGGTCGGATGAAATACCCAAAGGAAACAGTGCAACCGCAATCAAAAAGAAACCCAAAACCGTTACAACATCTTGCTTCCTCTGCATAAAAAGAGTCATATCTCGATTGAATAACGCCCAAAGCATTTTATGCATATTGCTCACCTAAATTTAATACCCGTATTTCACTCGACATGGTAAGCTTTTGATGCGACGTTAAAATCAGCATTCCTTGGTTACTTAAGTGCCGCTCCAAATGAGAGTCCAGCCACTCAATGGCCTTATAATCTAAGGCAACATAAGGCTCATCTAATATCCACAATTTTGACTTTGTTAACAGTAGACGCGCCAACGAAAGTCGGCGCTGCTGACCTTGAGATAAAAAACGTGTCGGCAAGTGAGAGATCAACCCTAAACCTGTGTCATGTAACGCATCGCTTATCGCATCATCAGACACGGGCAAAACCCCCAAAGCCAACCTTAAGTTTTCACGGCAATTCAACTCTGTTTTATTGGCATTTTTATGCCCAAGATAGAGCAAGTCGGAACAATATTCTTCACGAAACTTCGAAACAGCCTGCCCGCACCAGCTTATTTTTCCTGCCGATTGCAATGTTAACCCGCAAAGAATGCGCAACAGCGTTGTCTTACCCGCACCATTCTCTCCAATAATATGCAAACCTTCACCCGCAGATACCGACACTGACAAGCCAGAAAACAACAAGCGCTCTTCACGCTCAGCGGCCAGCCCTTCAACTTCTAACATAACACCTTCTTTTTCTCTCTTTCAATTCAAATTATTCTTTAGGAGGTGCAACACCTGCATGTCCATCACCCTGTTTCATACCATAAGGACGAAATACCTC
>JAMOLY010000088.1 GCA_027068835.1 Thiomicrorhabdus sp.
CGGCTTGCTTGAGTATTTTCATTATTTGGCTGTCTGTAAATCGTGATGTTTTCATAAAATTTCCTGCCCGTTTAGGGTAATTGAAATTCTACTTTTAAATTCGTTTATTTTTCGGGGGGATTACAGATCAAACCTACTTAAAGGCAAAACCATTGTAGAATATGCACTGAAAGAGATACAGCAACTCAAAGAGTATTAGCGAATACCAATGCCCAGCACCTTCCAAAGCAACTGCAATCTAGCCTATACCAACATTGAGGCCATTGAAGCTGAAGTAGAAGGAATTGGGCGTTAATAATCATCGCATAGACAAGGCAGCCTTATCTCTACTTATAATGTTCAGAATTACTTACACACGTTTATCTGATGAATTGAAAAATAAGAGTAATTAAATGAGTCAAAAAAGCATTCAAACAACCTGCCCATATTGTGGTGTGGGTTGTGGCATGGAAGTCACCCCTAAAAAAACAACGGCCTCAGGAATTGAGTCGTATCAAGTGAAGGTTATTGGTGACGAGGCGCACCCAGCTAATTTTGGACGCTTATGCGTCAAGGGGTCTGCGGCAGGAGAAACGGTTGATTTTGAGGGGCGTATGCTTGACCCCCAAGTGAATGGTGAAACCGTCTCTTGGGAACAGGCGTTAAGTACCGTGGCGGATTCATTTAAATCGGTTATTGAAGAACACGGTTCGGATGCGGTGGCGTTTTATGTGTCGGGTCAATTGTTGACTGAAGATTACTACATTGCCAATAAATTGGTGAAAGGATTTTTAGGCACGGCCAATATTGATACCAACTCTCGTCTTTGCATGGCCTCAGCGGTGGTGGGGTATAAGCGGGCGTTTGGTGCCGATACGGTTCCGTGCTCTTACGAAGATTTAGAATTAGCCGATCTCATTCTCATAGTAGGTTCTAATACCGCATGGGCGCACCCGATTGTGTATCAGCGCATTGCGGCAGAAAAAAAGCGTCGTCCTGACTTAAAAGTGGTGGTGATTGACCCTCGTAAAACGGCCACCTGTGATGTCGCCGATTTACACTTGCCTTTAAAACCGGGTACCGATGCGGTTCTGTTTAATGGCTTATTGGCACAGTTGACACAATCCTATGCGCTGGATACCGCTTTTATTGAACAACACACAGAAGGGTTTGATGCGGCATTCGCCCAAGCCAATGTTGAGCAATCAACCGTGCAAGCGGTGGCGCAACAGTGTGAGTTGGAAGAAGCCGATTTACAGCAGTTTTTTGATTGGGCGATTGCACGGGACAAAATGGTTTCTCTGTATTCACAAGGGGTCAATCAGTCCACGTCGGGCGTGGATAAATCCAATGCCATTATTAACTGTCATCTTGTAACGGGGCGCGTGGGCAAAGCGGGTACCGGGCCGTTTTCCATTACGGGGCAACCCAATGCGATGGGTGGGCGTGAAGTGGGTGGGCTTGCTAATCAACTGGCGGCGCACATGGACTTTAATAAACCTGAAAATATTGACCGTGTCGCACGTTTTTGGAACGCTGAAAATATGGCGACTCAAAATGGGCTCAAAGCCATTGATATGTTTCAAGCGGTGGGTGAGGGCAAAATTAAAGCCATTTGGATCATCAATACCAATCCTGTGGTCTCCATGCCCGATGCCGATGCCGTTAAAAAAGCCCTCGCCCAATGTGAGATGGTGGTGGTTTCAGATTGCATGCAAGATACCGATACCACCCAAGTGGCGAATGTATTGTTACCCGCTTTAACGTGGGGAGAGACGGGTGGGACGGTGACTAACTCTGACCGAACCATCTCGCGACAACGTGCCTTTATGAAAGGCCCTGAAAATGCCCGAGCCGATTGGTGGATGATTGCACAAGTCGCCCAAAAAATGGGCTTTACCGAGGCGTTTAACTACCAAAGTGAAGCTGATATCTTTAAAGAGCACGCCGCACTTTCAGGATTTGAAAATGCAGGGTCACGTGATTTTGATATCGCTGAATTGGGTGGAATTACCGCACAAGCGTATGATGACTTAACACCGTTTCAATGGCCTCTTAACGCTCAAAACCCGTTCAGTACGGGGGGTACAAAAAGGATGTTTACCGACAATCATTTTTTTACCCCCAGTGGCAAAGCACAATTTATTGCCATTACGCCACGCGCCCCCGCCAACCCAACAAGCAACGCGTATCCATTAATACTCAATACGGGTCGCGTGCGTGACCAGTGGCACACTATGACGCGCACCGCCAAAACCCCTAAATTAATGGCGCACACCGATGAACCGTATGTGGCGGTCTCAGCAGACGATGCAAAAACTTATGGCGTGTGTGAAGGTCAGCTTGCTAAGGTTGAAAACACGCTCGGCTGCTTTATTGGTCGCGTTAAAATTGATTTAGGGCAACGCAAAGGCAGTGTATTTGTGCCGATGCACTGGACAGCACAATACGCCAGTCATGGACGAGTGGATGTCTTGGTTGCGGCAGAGAGTGATCCGCTTTCTGGGCAACCTGAATCGAAACACTGTCCGGTTAAGATCGCGCCTTATGCGGTTAAGTGGCATGGGTTTATTTTAAGCCGAGAGCCGATTGAAACCCAAGCCATGTCGTACTGGATAAAGGTCAAAGGCAAGCGGTTTTATCGCTATGAGATCGCAGGGGAAGAGGCCATTGCAGATTACGCCGCGTGGTCAACGAACGTACTGGGGCAAGAGGGTGAG
Organism: Thiomicrorhabdus sp.; assembly: GCA_027068835.1. Lineage (GTDB taxonomy): Bacteria > Pseudomonadota > Gammaproteobacteria > Thiomicrospirales > Thiomicrospiraceae > Thiomicrorhabdus. The sequence continues at coordinate 2,700 of JAMOLY010000088.1, forward strand.
AGTCTGGAGTATTGCGACTTAAAAGGCGGGCGTTATCGTAAAGCGTTAATCAAAGAGGGCGCACTACAGAGCGTACTCTTTATCGCACCCAGTACCGAATTGCCCCCTAGAAGCTGGTTAGGTTCGCTGTTTACGACGGCTGAAGTAGACAGCAAAACACGTTTAAATCTCTTAGCAGGTCAGCTCTCAGGGGCAAAAGATGAAGGAAAAATGATCTGTTCCTGTTTTGGAATCGGGTTAAACACCATCGTTGAAGCGATTCAAAAAGAGAAACTCACCAGTGTGGAGGCGATTGGAAAAGCCCTTAAAGCAGGTACCAATTGCGGTTCTTGTTTGCCAGAGCTAACCGATATTTTGGCGAAAGAGCTGAAGTGAGTATCTGAAAGTAGTTATTCCATAGAATAAAAATGATGCTTTCTTTGATGGCTTGGATTCCATCAAGGCTTATATGTCTGTACTTGGTTACGCCCTTGTTCTTTTGCTTTATAAAGTGCTTGATCTGCTTGGTTAATTAATTTTTCGTAAGAAGTAAGGGGGTTGTTTTTTGTTGAGGTGGCAACGCCAAGACTGATGGTGATGATGTGATGAAAGGCTTTATCATTTTGCATATTTAATGCTTCTACTTCTTGTCGAACGGTTTCTGCAAAATGTTTTGCGCCTGATTGCTCGGTTTCTGGTAAAAGAATAATAAATTCCTCCCCCCCATAACGTGCGCAAAAATCGACTGGGCGTTTGAGTGAGTGTTGTATCGTTTGTGCGACTTTTGTTAGACAGTTATCTCCCGCCAAATGTCCATAGGTATCATTAAACGCTTTAAAGTGATCTATGTCACACATAATGACAGAAAGAGGTTGTTTGTCTCGTTGGTGACGTTTAAATTCTGTGCGAATGTGTTCTGAAAATACTCGACGGTTTGGGATGCCTGTCAACTCATCAATAGAGGCTTGTTTTTGAATGATCTTATAGGCATTTCGTAACTTTCGGTAAGTTAAAAAAATTACAAACAGACCAACGATACTTATTATTATGTGTCCAAAAAATAGCTCCCCAAAAGGGATTCTCATAATGGAAGAAGAGATGATGCTAATGCCACCACCAATATTGTTATGCAGTAAATTGGGCTTTGGATGGCAACTAAAACAACTTTTATCGGTATAGACCGGTGCCATATAAAAATAGTAGGGTTGGTTGTTTTTAGTGATAAATACGCCTTTTTCTGTTAATCCATTTTGAAATTCTTTGAGTATTTTGGCCTCTAATTCTGTTGGGCGGTTGGCAGGGTTGACTGGTGTAAGACTGGTGAAATGAAATTGTATTCCGTTTTGTTTTAGAGCAAGGTCTGAGATTTGTTGAATCATATAAGCGGGGTTAATTTGGGTTAACGTCAGCTCGTCATTTATTTTTATGTCCCTGCTTGATGAATCAATATAGGGATTGGGTGGGGTTTTTTCTGTAACGGGAACGTATACTGCGGCGTGTTGCGAGTTCCAAAGACGGGTGATATTTATATATTTAAAAAGTGTTTTGGAAGATTCTAACGCAACGCGCTCTTGCTCTTTACTGGCTGTGCTGTAGTTCCATAAAAAAGAGAAAGAAACCAAACAAATCCATACAAGTACGGTAAAGGAAGCAATTTTTCGGATTTTCATTCAACGCCCCACCTTAGATTGTGCAATCTATTTATTATAGTGTTAACTTTTAACCTAGGACTGTTGCATAAAATGAGTTCGGTAGAAAAAAGAGATAAAATTTGACTGATTGAGGCGACCTGCTACTCTTTGCAAGTTCTTAAAAAGAATAAGGCTGGTTTTTACCTACAAAGGGCACTCGACTTTTAACCCGAAGCGCTTTTTATGCAATAATCTTAATACGTATGTGTTTAATATAATCTCATATTTAACGGAGCTTGCATAGACACTTAACTTTTAGAGCTTTCAAGTAGAAGCCGTTATCATAAACCGCTGGACGTGTCTTAAAGTTGTTAGTGAGAGCACATTCTAACTATCATGAATGATTTATTACTCTTTAATTTACCTGTAAAAGGATGGTTTTTTTTAGGCTAAAATACGTAATTTTTTGGTGAGCTTAGGGTATTTTTTAAAAATATGCGCTGCGAGTTAAAAAAAATATTTAAAGGCTTCTTAAGGTGATATGATACTTTTTTAATTCACTATGCATATCAATTGCTTGCACTTTTATTTTGCAGGGGGAATGGTTGGTTTTAATGGAATGTGCAAAGTTAAGTATATTGAGTTGTTTTACGGTATATTACCGCTATAAAAATATAAGAAATTAGGATGAAAAGGTATGTTAAAAAGAAATATTAAACAGTTGTTGGTTATTGGGTTTGTTGGGTTTACGCTGGTTGGTTGTAGTTCTGCGCCAAAACCTACCGAGGATGCTCCTGAAGGAAAACAGGTTGTTAATGAGATTGTTATTGATCAAATAAATCAGGATATTAGTGAAGTAAAGCAATCTAAAATCAAAACCTTGGCAGAGCAAAAATCAGAATTACTGGCGATTGTTAAGCGTGAAGTGGTTTATTTTGATTTTGACCAAGCGGATGTGGCATCTCAATTTTATAGCACAATTAAAGCAAATGCAGACTATATGGCACTGGAACCTACTGCGACAGTGACGGTAAGGGGCTATTGTGATGAACGTGGTACACGAGAGTACAATATTGCTTTGGGAGAGCGTCGTGCCAATTCGGTTAAGCGTGCGTTGATTGCTGAAGGCGTAAGCCCTAGTCGTATTGAAGTGATTAGCTATGGAGAAGAAAATCCAGCTGTTGAAGGACACAATGAAGCAGCATGGGCTAAAAATCGCCGTGCTACTTTTTCATATTAAAATTTAATTCCCTTTTGATAGGGTTTTCTTTTTTTTAAGCCTTTTTATCCCCGTGGATAGAAAGGCTTTTTTGTTTATTGAGATCTGTAAATGACTAAACTTACTGCTGAACAGCCCCTTAAAACGCATTATTTAACAGCGTACCAAGCACCTGAATTTGAAATAGAGTCGGTCTATTTAGAGTTTGAGCTACACCCTCAAAAAACGATGGTTACAAATACCATGCAGTTTCATCGAGTATCTGGAGAGGGACGCGTTCAGTTAAACGGCGAGGGCTTGACGTTAATTTCTGTGCTATTGGATGGCAAAGAGGTGATTGATGTTTGTCAGTGTACGGAATCTCTTTTGTTATTAGAGGTGAGTCAAGCAGATTTTGAGCTTGTGATAGTGACTCAAATATCTCCCGAAAATAATACGGCTTTGGAAGGGCTTTATCGAACCAGTGGTAATTACTGCACTCAGTGTGAAGCCGAAGGCTTTCGAAAAATAACGTATTTTTTAGATCGTCCTGATGTATTAACGCGTTTTACGACTAAAATTATTGCAGACAAGTCACATAATGGTGTGCTGTTATCGAATGGTAATTTGGTTGAATCTGGTGATTTGGATAATAATCGCCATTATGCTGTCTGGGAGGATCCATTTAAAAAGCCTTGTTATTTATTTGCATTGGTTGCTGGAAATTTAGAGTGTATTGAGGATACGTATACCACGACTGATAACCGAACGGTTGCGTTAAAAATTTATGTTGAATCGCGTAATTTAGATAAATGCCAACATGCGATGGTGTCGCTTAAAAAGTCTATGGCATGGGATGAACAGCGGTTTGATCTTGTTTATGATTTAGATATTTATATGATTGTTGCCGTGGACGACTTTAATATGGGCGCCATGGAAAACAAGGGGCTGAATGTATTTAACTCTAAATTTGTATTAGCCAAGCCAGAAACGGCAACGGACGCAGATTATGAAGCAATTGAAGCGGTTATTGCGCATGAATACTTTCATAACTGGACAGGAAACCGAGTTACTTGTAGAGATTGGTTTCAGTTAACGTTAAAAGAGGGGTTAACGGTTTTTAGAGACCAAGCGTTTACGGCAGATATGCTTTCACCATCGGTGAAACGAATTGAGGATGTAAAGCGCTTACGAAGTAATCAATTTCCAGAAGACGCGGGCCCTATGTCACACCCCATACAGCCTCAATCATACATTGAGATGAATAATTTTTATACCATGACGGTGTATGAAAAGGGTGCAGAAGTGGTGCGACTTTATCATACGTTATTAGGAGAAGATGGCTTTAGAAAAGGAATGGATCTTTACTTTAAGCGTCATGATGGGCAAGCCGTAACGGTTGTTGATTTTAGAAAGGCGATGGAAGATGCAAACCAAGTGGATCTTTCTCAAATGCATCAGTGGTATATTCAATCAGGGACACCCGTGCTAAATATTGTAACGGAGTACAACGAATCGCAACAAACTTATCGTATTACTTGCCAGCAGGCCAGCACAAACCATCAAAAAACAGAAAAACCGTTGGTCATTCCTGTTCGTTTTGGTTTGTTGTCTCAGTCGGGTGAACCCGTGAGCTTAAAGCCAGACATGTCGAGCCAACATAAAGTAACGGGAACCGAATTTGAATCGGTGTTGATGTGCTCTGAGCAAACGAACACATTTTTATTTACAGAGGTTAAGCATGAGCCAGTTCCCTCTTTTTTAAGAAGGTTTTCAGCACCCATTCACTTGGAGTATGCGTATTCAGATGAGGCGCTGAGTTTATTAGCACGAGCAGATTCAGACAGCTTTGTTCGCTGGGAAGCGTTTCAATCGTTGGCACTGAAAGAGATAAAAGAAAACATTTGTCATTATGAAAATAACCAGTCTTTAATCTTATCGAGTACATTAAAAGCGGCTTTTTTGGGGGTGCTGAACAATGCATCTAACGATTTTGCTTTAACGTCATTAATGATTACACTTCCCGATTTAACCTATATTGGAGAGCAGTTTGTAGAGATCAATGTGGATGCGGTTTACCATGTTCATCAATGGCTAAGAACCGCGTTGGCTCAATGTTATGAGAATGAACTACGCTCTCTTTACCTGAGTTTAGAGGGGGGGGGTAAAAAAATCTATCGTTATCATAAAGATGATATTGCACGTCGTAAATTAAAAAATGCTTGTTTGTGTTATTTAAGTTTATTGCCTGCGGGCTTTGAGCTGGCAAGGTCACAATATGAGCGTGGTCATAATATGACAGATGTGTTAGCGGCTTTAGAAGCCATTTCACACACTGATCATGCAGAGCGCTCGGCCTGTTTACAGCATTTTTATGAAAAGTGGCAGGACGATACGCTTGTTTTAGATAAATGGTTTGCTTTGCAAGCCGCATCACATCATCAACACGCGCTTGAGCATATTAAAGAACTGATTAAGCACGAAGATTTTATTTACACCAATCCTAATCGAGTGCGCAGCGTTTTAGGTGTTTTTGGGCGACTTAATTTACTGGGGTTTCATCGGCTGGATGGCGAAGGGTATGCTTTTTTAGCCGAACAAGTGCTTAAATTGGATGCCATTAACCCACAGGTCGCCGCACGAATTGTTACCCCGTTTACACATTGGCAACGCTACGACAAAGAAAGGCGTATTAAAATGAAGTCCGCATTAACACAGATTTTAAATCATTCAAATTTATCAAAAGATGTCTATGAAATTGTTTCCAAGTCATTGGGCTAATGGTTGAGTTGATGGTTCTTTGGAGTGTTTGAGGTGACTAGGATTGTGATGATGTGTGTGATGAGGCATTTAGCGGTTATATTTTCAGTTGTTTGCTTGATATTGCCAACGGCAATCTTTGCCAATGAAGGTGGAGAGTGGGATGAGTTACTGACCCCATCCATGCCTTATTCCATGAGTTGGGAACACGCTGAAAGCGAGCAGACAACAGAATCTGAGCAATCGGTTGAAGACCAACTGACCAGAGTGGAACAAGAGATTCTAATCTTAAAAGCAGAGTTTGCCTATCAAAACAGTGACCACAATGAGTTAAATAACTACATTCATCAGCTTAATTCCATGGATATTCTTCCTCGTTTTAAAGAACGAGTTGCCCGTTTAAACATATTTTTAACTCAAAAAAAGAACGTATTAAATGGTATGGATACAACGATTGAGTCTTACCTTACGGTAACGGGGATTCAGCCATTACAATTTCCGAGGGGGGGGGGAGAAAATTCGACTATCGCTGTTTTGTTGCCTTTAACAGGCACGTATGAACAAGTGGGTAATCAGCTTTTAGAAGGGGTAACGGATGCACTGACAAGCACGGGTTTTGTTGGCACAGTGGTGGTTCTGGATACGGCTCTGTATGCCAATGCATTTGAGGTCTGGCAACTGGCAAAAGCCTACGAACCCAACTTTATATTTGGCCCTCTTCGTAAAACTTTTGCCAAGCAATGGCAATCTTTAAGTACGGGAATTCCGACGTTTTACTTTAATGAAATGAAATTCTTAAATGGACATGAAAGGGCGCTTTCACCCAGTAAAGTGAAAGGGGTTGAAGTCTTAATGCGTTTTTTAGAAGCCGAGTCTTATCAAAATATATTGGTGTTAACGGATAACCACGCTACATCTAAAAGGTTAGAATTCGCTTTTTATTCATTGTGGCACGCTTCGGAACACACGGGTACTTACCAACAACAGCCTATTGATAAAACAGTAGGCGAGGCTGTTGAAATTGCCAGCAATAGAAAGCAATCAAAGGCACGACAGTTATGGCTTCAATCATTGATTGATGTAAATTTGATGTTTAAACCAAGAGCCAGAAAGGATATTGATGTGGTGATCTCCTTTCTTTCTGAGCGTAATGCAATACAGGTTACCGCGCTTTTAGACTTTTACGGATTTAGCGACATTCCTCGTGTGTGGTATCCCATCCAAATACCTAGCGCTTCATTTTTTAAAAAAAATCTCCCTTCCCTACACGCCTCTTATGCCGTATTACCAGCGTATTTTCAGCATAACGCCTCCTTTTCGAGTCCAGAAAAAAATGAGTTTTCAAATGATACTAAGCGTTTTGGTCTGTTTTATGCTTTAGGTCAAGTGGCAGTTAAAATTGTAAACAACTCCGCCATTTCTGATGGGTTAGAGTTGTACATTGAGACAGAGTTTGGCGCAATTCGATCCAGCTCTGTTGGACAATTTTACCTTTTACCGATGATGTATTGGGTGAACCAAAACAACACTGAAGTACTCTCTAAAATGAGCTTAGAAATCAGCATAGAATAATTACCTTGCTTGTTTCTTAAGTGAGCCTTTAGCAAATAGTTTAGTGGCGCAAATTTCACCTGTTTTTTTCGTTAAGGAAATTGAGAGTGGCAGCTTCAAACGACACCATTGACCCAAATGACTTAGACAGTATTGATGCTTTACTTGATGAAGCAGAGCTGGGTGTTGTTGAAAAAAATGACACCTCCACATCCGAGGCTGAGAAGGATGCGATTGACTCGTTATTGGATGAAGTAAAATCTGACTCGGATACTTTGCCGTTGTCAGAGCCAGAAAAAATATTAGAGCAGGAGGAAACGCCTGTTGAAGAACCCGTTCAAAAAAGTGTTCCAGAGGTAGAGAAAAAACAACCCGACGTAAAAAAAGCGGTTTCTGATCATGAAAAATCGCCCTTAACAAAAGCCCCCCTAAAGACAGAAATGACGGTGGAAGAGATGGATTCAATAAAAAAACTTATTATTATTTTTGGAGCCGTTCTCACGGTATTGGCCTTAACTGGAATAGGAATAGGCGTTTGGAGTGCTTTAGCTGCGAAAAGCTCAGCGCTCGATGAAGAGACTTTGACCCTAATTGAATCCATTCAAGTGAACACAGAGCGTGTTGCCGTGAATGTCGAGAACTCAAACGAATCCATTCAAACACTAGAGAAAAAACTGGACGCACTTAACTTTCAGCTAGAAGGCGTGACAACAGATTTGTTAGAGGCGCAAAGTGCAACGCCTTCTGCTCAAAAAACCGAAATCATTGACCCGCTTGGCCTGAATGAGCCGAGCGCCCATGCTGTAAGCACAGCAAAACCCATACCCATACCCGTGGTGAATACCGATGCTAAATTGGTTCAGCAGGTTGCGTTAGCGGATTCTGAATCGCTTAAGCTTGCAACGTCGGTAAATAAAAAAATGATCTCAGCTCAAAGGCGTATTGATGAAGTGAATCGCAGAGTAAAAGACATTCAATCTAAGCATAAGGCATTATTGTTGAGTATTAAGAATCTTGAAAAACAGATGATATTGCAACAAAAGAAAATCGCCTCTAAAGAGCGAGCGGCAAAAGAGTTAAAGCAAAAATCAGCGAATAACCCCTATCAATACAGTGCACCAGACGATAGCTATTATGATCAGTCTGTTGGCGACTCTTACCCTTAGTGGTAAGCGTTGGTCTGAACACATTGAATGAGTAGGTTAGCTTGTAAGACAAATAAAAAATGGAGAGTAGGGCAATGAAAAAACAAACTGTTCTAAAATTAAGTATGGTTGGCTTAGCCAGTGTTTTTGTATTGAGTGGTTGTATTCAAAGCAAATCTTGTTGTTCGGGTGCAGAGGTGAAGACTCAGCACAATCAAGCAGCAAGTGTTGTGCAACCTGCACAAAAAAATGTTGTACAGCCAGTACAAGAAAGTAAGCCAGAATTAATGAAAATTTCAGGCATTGGTTATGGTGCAGAAAGTACGTTTGGTGCTTATACGCCAGGGCAACGCCGATTGATGGCCATTCGAGCCTCTAAGCTAGATGCTTACCGTGCGTTGGCAGAGCAATTACATGGTATTAAAATAGACAGTAACACGTCTGTTTCAACCTTAACGGCCAAAAGTGATAGCTTTAGAGCGCGTGTTAATGCCGTGGTTCGTGGTGCTAGAATTGTGAGCGTGACACCCATGGCTGATCGAAATTACGAGACTGTTTTAGAAGTGTATGTGGATAAACGTTTCTTTGAACAAACCTTTATTTACAGTGGCAGTCAGACACAAATACGAAGCCCCGAGTCTGTTTATCAAGTAAGCTCCTATTAATCTGATAAGCATTTTTATGCTTAACAAGGATGTTTGATAAGGTTTATTCGTTGGGAGGCCTTAATTATGACTATGACAATATATAAAATAATCATCCCCTTAGTTTTAGGGCTATTTGTATGGCAAGGGGTGGCTGATGCAGCCAGTATCAGCACTCGTGTTCGGGTTTTAGAAGGCAAAGTTGCCAAGCAAGATCGAGTGATTAAAAGCTCATTAAAGTCTCTTCAGTCAAGAGAGTCTAAGGTCGAAAAAAGCTTAGCCAAAGTCAATGCATTGGAAAAAAAGGTAGATAAAATTTTAAATAAAAAAGGCAA